>CAKPAV010000443.1 GCA_934133115.1 uncultured Bacilli bacterium | reverse complement strand
GTTGTAGCACTTATAATAAAACCTGTTGTTTCTAAACTATTTGTCATTATAACCAAATTCTTTCAGGCATCGAGCGGAATTACGCCACTCTTCTTCAACACGAACGAAAGTTGCTAAATTGACACGCATATTCAAATATTGTTCAATATCTTTTCTTGCTAAAGTGCCAATACGTTTAATCATTTTGCCGCCTTTACCAATAATAATTCCTTTTTGGGAATCGCGTTCGACCACAATTGTGGCATATATATCAATTTTATCTTTTTTAGTTTCCATTTTTTCAACGATTACTGCGACCGAATGAGGAATTTCTTGCTTTGTTAATAGTAATATTTTTTCTCTAATTATTTCTGATATTACGAATTGATCATCTTTATCAGTAACTTGTTCACGTGGGAAATATTGTGGTCCTTCTTCTAAAATATTTTTAATTTTTTCGATTATTTCTTCAATATTTACGTTGTTAATTGCCGAGATTTCAATAAATTCCGAATTAGGAAATAATTCACGATATTTATTTTTTAATTCCGTTATTAATAAAATGTTTGTTAAATCAATTTTATTAAATACAACAAATACTGGCGCATCACTTTTAATATGATCTACCAAATATTGATCTCCTTCACCAAATGGTAAAGAAGAATCAACAAGTAAAATCATTGCTTCAACATCCCTAACAGATGATAAAGCTTGTTTATTCATAAATTCTCCTAAACGAAAATAAGGTTTATGAACACCCGGAGTATCAACAAAAACTATTTGTGAATCATCATCGTTATATACTCCCATGATATTATTTCTCGTTGTTTGTGGTTTTGGAGAAATAATTGATATTTTTTTATTTAATATGGCGTTTAAAAGTGTTGATTTACCAACATTAGGGCGCCCTAATAATGCTACAAATCCGCTTTTCATATTATAAGTCTCTTGAATCAAAGGCAAATGGTAATAATTCATCTACAGTTGTTTCTTTAATTTTGCCTTGCATATTTCCCATAATTATTTTGCCATCTCGAGGAAACAATTCTGATATTACTTGACGGCACGCTCCGCAAGGAGAACAAACATCACTAGTATCGGCAACTAAAGCAAGAATAGCAAAATCTTCTTTATGATAGCCATTATTATAAGCATGATAAAGAGCGTTTCTTTCGGCACACATACACAATGGATAACTCGCATTTTCAATATTGGCACCGAAAAAATGTTTACCATCTTTAGTAATAATAACCGCACCTACTGCAAAGTGTGAATAAGGTGTGTAATGGTTTTTTCTTGCTTCTTTAGCTAACCTAATTGCTTCTTCATTAGTCATAATTAGTCCTCCTTTAAAATCTCTTCTTGTAATGAAAACATTACTGTTTCTTCTTCTTTTGTCATATGGTCATAACCAAGTAAATGTAATAAGCCATGAACAAAAAGGAAACTCATTTCACGAAGTAAAGAATGACCATAAGCATTTGCTTGTTCTTTAGCTTTATCTACAGAGATAAAAATCTCTCCTAATAA
>CAKPAV010000442.1 GCA_934133115.1 uncultured Bacilli bacterium | reverse complement strand
CACTTATAATCTATGTATGAAAGGTTCTTTTTAGAAATGAATAATTACGTTATCGGAATTGTAAGTCGAAATTATGAGATAGACCATAAACAAATACTAGGCATATATCATAGATATATAAGCTATTTTGAGCATCTTGGTTTTAAAGTTTTACTAATCACTAAAAATAATATTGATGTAGTATTCTCACTTATCAATTCTTTGGCGTTAATTGGTGGAGGAGATGTTAATCCTTTACTTTATAACAAAGAAGTTTCGCTTGCTCATGATGAAGATTTAGATAATTTAGAATATCACGCTATTAAATTAGCCATTAATAAAAAAATCCCCATATTTGGGATATGTCGTGGGTTACAAATATTAAATGTATATTTTGGTGGTAGTTTAAAAGAAATACCATCGACACACTTAGGAAGACATTACGTTATCAATAGTGAAGAACTAACTAAATATACTAATTCTTTTCATCATCAATGCATTGATGTTTTAGCGAGTAATTTTAAGTGTTTAGCTAAAAGCGAAGATTTTGTTATTGAAGAAATAATTGATAAAAAAAGGATGATACTAGCAGTCGAGTATCACCCTGAGATTAATTATGATTATGAACCATTACAAAAGTTTATTAAATTATTTTTTAAATAATACTTTTATAGAGTGCTAAATATTTTTGACTTGACTTCTTCCAATCGTAATTTTGTTCCAAAGCATTATTACGAAGTATTTTCATTTTTTCTTTATCTTTATATACTTGTTCACACCAATTTAAGGTGCCACTTAAAGCATTATAAGTGTAATCATAGAAACCAAATCCATCAGCGTATTTTAGATTATCATCAACATATGGTGTAACACTATCTTTAAGTCCGCCTACTAAACGTACAATTGGTAAAGTAGCGTAATGTAAAGATATCATTTGTGATAATCCACATGGTTCAAATAATGATGGCATTAAGAAGAAATCACTAGCGGCATAGATTTTATGCGCCAATTCATCATTATAACCAATATAGATAGATAAGTGATGTGGGTATTTAGCGCGTAAATATTCTAAGTGATTTTCGTATTTAGATTCACCTGATCCTAAAATTATTACTTTGCTACCTCTTTGAAGTAATGATTCGACATTGCCTAACATAATATCTAAACCTTTTTGCCAAGTTAAACGCGATACCATTCCATAAAGTGGAGCGTCATCATTCACTAAATCTTTTTCTTTTAATAAAGCTTCCTTATTAGCTTTTTTAAATGAAGCAACATTTCCTTTTAATTTAGCAACGATTTTTTCATCTTTTGTTGGATCAAATTCTTCGTAGTCAATACCATTTAAAATGCCAACAAAATCATCACGACGAAATTCTAAAACATGATTCAAACCGCCAGAAATTGATTCATCGGTCAATAATTCAATACGATGTGTTGGCGAAACAGTTGTAATTTTATTCGAATATACAATTGCGGTTTTTAAAGTTGATACTGCACCATTAAAACATACCGAGCCATCGTTAAAGTATTTATC
>CAKPAV010000441.1 GCA_934133115.1 uncultured Bacilli bacterium | reverse complement strand
ATATTAAAAGCAGATACTTATAACGGATACTTAAATTAGTTTAAGTATCTTTTTTTTGCGTCCGTTTATTTAAAAATAATATCCGTTTGAATAATTACTGTTACATTTTGTTTAAAATATGTTATAAAATTAGTGTATAGATACTAAAAGGAATAACATATGCCACTATTTTTTAAATTCGCACTTGAACCAAGTGTTTTAATAGGAAATATCTCCTATGCATTAGCGTTAGTTTTATCTCTTTATAAAAAGAAAAGTAACAAAAATAACATTTTATATTTTTCTTTGCATTTTCTAATTATTTTTGTTTTAGAGTTTGTTCTAACTGGAACTTTTGTATATATTAAATGGCCTAATTTTTCATATTCATTTTATCTTAAGTATTTTCTCGTATCACTATTATATCTCGTTCCTATTAAATTTTTTGATCATAAAAGTTCAATGCGTTCAAAAATCGCAATTGCTTTATCTATATACGCTATGCACTTCACATTAGGAGAATTAGGCGGAGGAATTCCAGTTTTATTTCAAAATGTTAATAATGGCAAAACTTTAGACACGTTAATTCGTAATTTTTGCACTATTTCTCTAATCTTTTTTGGACTATTTATTAATCGCTTTAATCTTAAAAAAATCAAAAAAATACCATCAATTGCGATTATATTTATTTGTACTTATTCCGTACTTGAAATAATTTTATCTTACTATTCTACAACTAGATTTCAAGCTAGAAACTTTAACACTTCTTTGTTCCAGGTATTAGTATTTTTAGTAATATCCATTATTAACTACTTATCCTATTATATGATTTATACAATATGTAATAAAAACGATCAATTTGTTCAATTACAAGCCAAAACTTTTGAATTAGAAAAGAATAAAGAATTGATAGCAATTTCTGATGAAAACTTACAAAAATTAAGAGAAATAAAACATGACACTAAAAATCAATATGCGTGTATGAAAATGTTATTAGAGAACAAACAATATGATGAATTAAATAAATTCTTTGATAGTTATGGTGATGGTATCATTGAACCAATATCGTTTATAAGTTGTGATAATAAAATGATATCTTCCATTCTCAATATGGAATACGCTAAAGCGAAAGCAAATAAAGTGGATTTTGATGTCAAATTAGCGGTATCAAATAACCTAAATATCGAATCTATTGATTTATCTTCACTTATTTCTAACTTGCTTGATAACGCTATTGAAGCTTGCTTATATTATAAAATAAATAACCCTATCATTAATATTAGAATGCGTGAATATAAAGGATACTTAATAATGGAAATTAAAAACCCCGTTGCTGAAGGTGTAAGATTAGATTTATTAAAGAAAATAAAAACAACCAAAAAAGATAAATCATTCCATGGATATGGGATAAAAATCATCAAAGAGATTGTAAAAAAATATGATGGGGTATTTGAAAGAAAAATTGAAAATAATATTTATTGTGCCAAATTAATGATTAAAAAAGGAGAAAATAACAATGAAAATTAATATTGGAGTTTGTGATGA
>CAKPAV010000440.1 GCA_934133115.1 uncultured Bacilli bacterium | reverse complement strand
CAACACAATAACATTGAACTTATTGCAAGTGAAAATTATGTCTCAGATGATGTATTAGCATTACAAGGAAGTATTTTCACAAATAAATATGCCGAAGGATATCCTGGTAAAAGATATTATGGAGGATGTGTAAACGTAGATGTTGTTGAAAACCTAGCAATAGAATACTTACAAAAACTATTTGGCTGTAAGTATGCAAATGTTCAACCTCATAGTGGTAGTAGTGCTAATATGGCAGTATATAGAGCACTATTAGAAAAAGGCGATACTGTTATGGGAATGAACTTATCACATGGTGGACATTTAACTCATGGACATCCAATTAACTTTAGTGGAATTGACTATAAAATAATTGGGTATGATGTGAATCCAAAAACAGAATTAATAGATTATGATGAAGTAGAAAAACTCGCTAAAGAAAATAAGCCAAAAATGATTATTGCAGGTGCAAGTGCTTATTCTAGAATAATAGATTTTAAAAGATTTAGAGAAATTGCTGATAGTGTAGGGGCATACCTAATGGTTGATATGGCACATATTGCTGGATTAGTAGCCGCAGGTCTTCATCCAAATCCAGTTGAATATGCAGATGTTGTTACATCAACTACACATAAAACATTAAGAGGACCACGTGGTGGAATAATATTAACCAATAGTGAAGAAATAATTAAAAAGATTAATAAAACAATATTCCCAGGAATTCAAGGTGGACCACTTATGCACGTTATAGCCGCAAAAGCTCAAAGCTTTAGTGAGGCGCTAGACGCATCTTTTAAAACTTATCAAGAACAAGTATTAAAAAATATAAAAGCACTTAGTAAGTCGTTAGAAGAAAATGGATTTAGAATAGTATCTGGTGGTACAGATAATCACTTAATACTTGTAGATGTTACCCCATCAAACCTAACAGGTAAAGAAGCAGAAAAACTACTTGATGAAATAAACATAACAGTTAATAAAAATACTATTCCTTACGATAAAGCATCACCTATGATTACATCTGGCATAAGAATAGGATCTCCTGCAATGACTACACGTGGATTAAAAGAAGCTGAATTCTATGAAATTGGAAATATAATAAGTGATGCATTATTAAAAAAAGATGCAGAAGAAAATTTAAAACTTCGTGTGTCTAAAATAATAGATAAATGTAAAAAATAAAAGAAGTGACTATTTAGTCATTTCTTTTTGCATTTTATAAGCTTTTAAAACATTTTGCGCAAGAGATGCAATAGTCATTGGACCAACACCACCCGGTACAGGTGTTATAAGACTTGCCTTTTTACTCACACTATCAAAATCAACATCACCATAAAGCTTGCCATTTTCTCTTGTTATGCCAACATCTATTATAACAGTATTATCACCAACCATATCTTCTTTAATTAAACCCTTAACACCAGTCGCAGATATAATTATATCTGCGTTTTTTGTTATACTTTGTAAGTTTTTTGTTTTAGAATGACATAATGTAACAGTAGCGTTTCTATTTTCTAGCATATGAAATAGTGGCATTCCAACTAAAGAAC
>CAKPAV010000439.1 GCA_934133115.1 uncultured Bacilli bacterium | reverse complement strand
ATCTGGGAGTCTGTCAATGCCATTGTTTCATCAAAAACTTTTCTTGTCTCATACTCCAGTTCAGATGAAAAATCCATATTCCGATCTCTCGATGTAAATTGAATCAATTGTTGCAAATCCAATTTGTTTACAATGGTAATAAGTGTAGTAAGCAATGGCTCCTCAACATTCCTTTTGCATTTCTCAATTATAAAATTGATCCAAAAAACTAAATATGCAATCTTTTGATTCCTTTTCTCAACATTTTCATCAAAAAGAACAGAGTTGAATATCTTAATAAAAACAATGTTGCATTTCTCACAATTAAATAAATCCCATTGTTTCTCGCATGTCAAAAAATAATCAGTATAGGTCGCAAAAGAATCAATAAATAACTCCTTTTGTTTACGCATTTTCACTTTCTCCTATTTTAAGTATCAAAGAATCATATAACTTTTCAAGTGAAAAATCTACTGGTAGTTGCAAATGAAAGACATTATCTATTTTTATTTCTCTATACTTAATGCATTTATATTTTTGGCATATTTTCTTTTCGGCTTCGCATTCCTTACAGTTTAAATACTTTTGCGCAATATATTTTTTTAATTCATCATTATCGAATGTATCGCTCGGGGAAACGATGCATATGTTAAAATGCAATCCATCAATAGTTAATATTTTAGATGTATCTGCCCTATTATCAATTAATTCATTGATAATAGTAGATAGCTCTTTTGGAAGCGACTTTGCGCTAATGTTAGTTTTACAATCATATAGCGAGGCAATTTTTGTATTCCCCTTACAAAAAAGAGAGTCAACGCCTTCCGCAACTTTTTTAGCCGTTGCTTTTTCAGTTAGTTTTGTCGTACTTGTCTTAAACTCAAAAATCCACACCGTTTTATCAACATAAAACACAGAATCTACACCGAACTTAGGATTTTCGACATCACTTCTCTGCAATAAATAGAGTGGTTCAACAGCATAACTCTCTTTTAGAGCTTCATATGCAAGAAAATTCATGTAAATGCCATCATTTTTGCCATAACCAGCTTTGCTTGTATTGACCAATTCCTTTAATTTGGAAAGTTTATCTTTTAAATTTTCTCTTAAAAAATCAAATTCTCCGGAACTGTTTTCTCTTAGATAAGAAAGAATTTTATTATCGGCAATTAATTCGTCAGATAAAAGTTGATGAATATCACCAGAGTATTTTAAGACACAGTATTTAAACTCTTTAAGTTTCGCATGGTTTATAGCTACTATTGAATAATTTCTATCAAACTGTTTAATCAACTTTAATCCCCTCACTTTCGTTACTTTAATCTAAACTATATATTAGTTGCAATATGTCATCAATCTTGGCTTCACTTATAGAACGATATGATTTTACATAAAAAGAACGAAGTCTCATATTCAACTTTTCTTACAATCCATTATTACATTGATATTATACCATATTTCGTCATTTCTTTCAAGTTGTTTTGACAACATATAGCAAGAGGTACGAAACAAACGTTTATTTCGTACCTCTTCATTATCATTCAACCGTTATC
>CAKPAV010000438.1 GCA_934133115.1 uncultured Bacilli bacterium | reverse complement strand
ATGCAAATGTGGTTTTGCCTGAAGATTCAGGTCCATAAATTTCAATAATTCTTCCTTTTGGATATCCACCAATACCTAAAGCCAAATTCAAGCACAAAGAACCTGTTGGAATAGCATCAACATCAACATTAGGACGATCGCCTAACTTCATGATTGATCCTTTGCCATAGGTTTTTTCGATACTTTTTATAGCTTCTTCTAATGCTTCTTCTTTAGATTTTGCTTTTTCTACCATATTTTCACCTTCCTATAATTATATAGTTAAATTATTTTCATTTTTCGATAATTAACTTAACATTTTTAATAATTGTTCACAAGCAAATTGCACTGCTTGTTCTCTTATTTCATTTCTTGAGCCACTAAATATATGGTGAATAACAACACAATCTTTGTCATTAATCTTAAATCCCATATATACTTCACCAACTTTTTTATTATCTAAAACGCTTGGTCCAGCATTACCAGTAAAAGAAACAACAACATTGGTTAATAATTTCTTTTGCCCGCCTTCTGCCATTAATTTAGCAACTTCTTTAGATACGACACCTTTTTCATCAATTACTTCTTTACTAACACCCGCTAATAAAGTTTTAAGTTCACTAGCATAAGTAACTAATCCACCTCTTAAAGTAGCGCTTACTCCCGGCACACTCGCTAGTGTAGCGGTAAATAATCCTGCTGTTAAACTTTCAACAGATCCAATAGTGTAGTTTTTTTCAATAAGTTTTTTTACTAATAACTCTTCATTCATTTTATTTTTCTTCCTTAAATACTTCTTTACCATTAACAACATAAATAATGCCAGAAAGTAAAGAAATTGCAGCAGCCACATAACAAAGTATTTTAGCCACTAATCCATTTGTTCCTAATAAAGAAAATGGCCAATCTGCTAAGAATACAAACGACAAAGCTACCATTTGAGTAACTGTTTTTAGTTTTCCAAATATATTCGCGGCAATAACAACACCTTTTTGTACAGATATCATTCTTAAAGCATCGACAACAATATCCCGAGCAATCATAATTACAACAGCAATGACCGGAACCATATCAGGTGTTTGAGTTGCCATAATAATAAATGATGAATTTACTAATAATTTATCAGCAATTGGATCCATGAATTTTCCATAAGTAGTTATAAGATTATATTTTCGAGCAATATGCCCATCAAAATAATCAGAAATGCTAGCAACAATAAAAATAATGAATGCAATTAAATATTTCCAAGATAAAGTAGAATTACCAACCATTCCATAATCAAAAGGTAGCAATAATATTGCTACAAGAATAACGACTAATACCATACGAAACGTTGTGATCTTATTTGGTAAATTCATAATAACTCCTTTAATTGAGTATTCGACCTTGTAAGCCATGTTCTGTCTAGGATAACTATTTATCTATGCAAATGCATGTCTAGAAAAATTGAATTCTTTTTCTCTACTTCCCCTACCAAATTTGGGTTTCTCGCTTGTGGGGTTTACCGCGTTCCACTTTATTGTTTCCAATAAACTACGTCACTGTGGCACCTG
>CAKPAV010000437.1 GCA_934133115.1 uncultured Bacilli bacterium | reverse complement strand
TAATAATTTTTTGTGTAATTAATGTTTGGATAATAGAAATAAGCGCACTTACTAACCAATAAACACCCATTGCGGATGGTAAACTAATACCCATAACAATAATCATAATTAACATTACGTTATTCATCATCTTCATTTGAGATTGACTCTTATCAACAGCATTATTTTTACCCATTTTAGCAACATTCTTATCAGCTTTCTTTTGCATCCATTGTGGTAATTTCATAGAAATTAATTGAGTAACAGACATTAAGATAAATAACACTATTGCTGTAATATAAGTACCTGGATTTGGACTTGAGAAATTAATCATCTCTTTACCTAAAGAAGCACTTAATTCCAAACCAAAGATATCGCCTGTTGATAATATAGCCGCACCTTGTAAAGCACCCCATACACAAATAAAGATTGGGAATTGAACAATCATTACGATTAATTGTGTTAATGGATTCACTTTGTTTTTCTTATATAAATCCATTTGCGCTTGTGCTAAACGTTGTTTTTCATATTGATTTGTATCAGCGTTAGGATACTTTTCTTGAATTTTTCTTAATTCTGGTTGTAATGCAGTCATTTTGGTTTGAGCCATTGTTGACTTAAATGTAAACAACATCATTAATCCACGAACAATGAAAGTAATCAAAACAATTGCTAATAATTGTCCCCAACCATTTGAGCCAAATGCAACGGACATTTTATGAACTCCCCAAGAAATTGGGTAAACAAATAGTCCCTCAAATAATCCACCATATTTCCAAGCATAGCCCCAAGATTTACCTTCAACATCATACATTCCTGTTTTTCCACCAAATTTTCCATCTTCTGGAGTTATACACGTACGATATGTTGATGATAATGTTTCAAGTTGATTTTTATAATATCTAACAAAATCAGTTGTAGGTCCTTTTTTAGCGTTCTCTAAACTTACATTATTGAAATCATCAACAATCTTATCAAAGTTTTTCCATAATTCTCTTTCATTAGAACTTGCTTCAGTATAATTGTCATCAAGATATAAAACATAACCAAACTTAGCTAAAATTTGTGTCTCAAGTGGTTGATCATCTAACTCACCATCTGTTTTTAATGAATCAAGGTTATTATTTGTTCTAGCATTTGCTTCTAATGTGGCAATTTCTAATGTCTTGGCATCAAATTCAACCCAGAATTCATTAGATGGAATATCATTTGTTTCTTTAGCTGCTTCAATTAATTTATTTCTTCCTTCCACTGTGCCATATTCGGTGTACCACATAGCGGCTTTATCTTTATTAGAACAAAAATTCGCAGTACAACTTGACATAGCAAATCCAACAAATGCTAAAGCGATGAAAGCCTTAAACCATTTTTTAAATTTGTTCATTTATTTTCCTCCTAATCTTTTCTAAAGTACGAGATAATATTTTTTCGTTTTCTAGAAATGAATTATTTTTATAATTTTGTCTTACGATAATAATCACATCAATGTTGTTTAAATTTTCTTTTAAGTCATGAAACATATGACGAACTTGGCGCTTAATGTTATTTCTAATCACA
>CAKPAV010000436.1 GCA_934133115.1 uncultured Bacilli bacterium | reverse complement strand
CTTCTAGAGTTAATTTCATAAAAAAAATCCTCCTTTTCATTTTACCCTATTTGGGCAAAATTTTGGGGGACATTTCAACTATTATGGGGCGGACAATCAGAATCGAACTGACGAATGTCTGGTTCACAGCCAGATGTGTTAACCACTTCACCATGTCCGCCATGCATAGATTATTCTACACGTAATATTAGCAAAAGTAAAGCATTTTTTGCTTAGTCAAGAAACATTTTACGCATTTTATTAATTTTTGCATCAGTTAAACCGATTTTACTATATAAAAAATTATGCATACTACCATATTCTTTATCAATTAAGTCATAAATATTTTCTAAATATTCTCTTTTAATGCCAAATAATGCTTTTACAACTTGATCAATTAAAGGATAATCATAATCTTTTTTAATATCTTCAATCATTTTATTAACATCTTTTTTTGTATATTCATTAGTTAATAAATAATCTTGAATGATTGTTTCTTTATCAACACCTAAACATTCTAATACTAGGAAAGTTGCAAATCCTGCTCGATCTTTACCAGCTGTACAATGCCATAAACTTGCACCATTTTCGTTTTCAATTAATAAATCAATAAATTTAGCATATTGATTTAAAGCGTAATCACTATTAATAATGCTTTCATAAATATCTTCCATATATTTTTCAGCACGTTTAACATCATTAGCCATATCTAAGACAATCATTTTTACAGTATCATTATCCGATTTCTTATCACGGGTAATTCCTTTAGTAATTTCTTTCATAATTGGGTTAAAAACATATTTAACGCCTGGCATTTTTGGATCTGGTTTTTCTTCTTTTTCCGCACTAGAACGGAAATCCACTACTAAAGAAAGATTATATTCATTTACTAATGTATCTTTATCTTTTACACTCGCAAAGAAAAGCTGACCACTTCTAATAAGCTTGTGTGGTTTAATTCTATGTCCATCCTTAGTAATCATTCCGCCTAAATCACGGGTATTAATAAGGTTATCTAATTCAATTCTTGCCATTTTTTCTCCTACTTAATTAAATTTTTAATTTAAAATATTTCTTTTCACTACCTACTTTAAATCCATCATGATTAATTTCATAAGTGAATTTAAATAGATTATCTTTTACATCTTCATTTTTATTAAATTTATCTATTATATAACAAACTTTTGAAGCATCTACTTTAGCATTTTCATATAAATCAAAGAATGATTCAAAACGCATATTTCCATTTGTGGCGTTAAGCCATTTGTTATGTTTTTCATTAAAAATATCATATTTTTCTAATTTTTTAACACTTAATGGATCGCTCATAGCGTTTAAAGGAGTGTTATGAGCAAAAGCTATAAATAATACTTTTTTAATCTTTAATGGTGACGCTAAGAAAGAATAAACAAAACGCATATCTTTAACACCATTATAATAACTTAACTCATCAATGTATTTATTATTAAATAAATCAAGCGCTAAATATTTAAACATCTTAGATACAATCTTTAATTCTTTATCACTACAGTTAAGCATAGCTTTTTTACTTAATTTTA
>CAKPAV010000435.1 GCA_934133115.1 uncultured Bacilli bacterium | reverse complement strand
CATTTGAACCAAAAGCCACCCATTCAATTGCCGCAATCTTATCATCAACATAAGGTCTAATTTGCGCAATTGATAAGAAACTTGTTCTACTTATACCAATTGGACGATATATTGATTTAAAATCTTTAATATTTTTTCCATAGCAATCATAATTTGTTCCTTGATAATGCGCGGATAAAGCATATTTAACATCATCAATAGTAATTTTTCTTTCTGGAACTAAACTCCAAGGAATATCATCAGATTCTAAAGTATAATCAGCATTATCGCCCACCCAGGTAAATGTTTTTGGATTAAAGAATTTTTCAATAAACCATGCTCTTGAAGTATTATATGTATGATCTGAATCATCATGACTTCCGAAGGCAAGGCGCGGATTAAACTTTTCGCCCATTCCTAAATCTAAATGATTATCTTTAATAAATTCACGTAAATCTTTCGAACAAATATTTTCTTTTTGCTCACCAAAAGCATCGTCAAAATCAAAGACATCTAAGCCAAATTGATTTGGCATGACTACATATTGATCATCTTTAACACGACGTGCAATAAAATGATGCCCGCCAATAGTTTCTAGCCACCAAATTTCATTTTTATCGCTAATAGCAATGCCGTTACTTTCATAAGTACCATATTCTTCTAATAAGGCACCTAAACGTAAAATACCTTCTTTAGCCGTCTTTATAAATGGTAAAACTAACATTACTAAGTCTTCTTCGCCAATGCCACCGGGAACAGCTTTTTTATTACCTTTCGCTTTTTGATAATTTACTAATGGATCGGCGCCTAAAACACGCGGATTAGATGTAATTGTTTCAGTCGCAGTCATAGCAACATTATGCTCATTAATACCACTTGCTCCCCAAATTCCTTCTTCTTTACTTACATTAGGCATATAAGTAAAGCGATATGAGTAATCCGGTAAAGGAATTGATACATGTGATATTTTTGATTTATAAACGTTCGGCATTTTATTTGATAACATCACTGCCATTTTTTTAGCAGTAAATACGCCAGAAGGTGAATCATCATTTCTTGCAATTAAGGTTGAGCCATCATAACTTGCTAATTTTCCTACTAATATTGTTGTACATCCCATAAATTTAAATCTCCTTTAGATTTTATTACCTGTTTTTAAGTTGTTTAAAGCATTTTCAATTGTGCCATTTGTCATTAAAGAAATTTTATGAATAATTGTTTTTGGATCTTCTTTCATATCTTCTTTAATCCATTTTAAAACAATAGCGACAAAAGAATATTTATAAAAATTAGTAATAAACTTTTTATCTTCTTCACTAATTATGTATCCTTTAGATTTTTCATCCACTACTTTATAAATAATCGGATAAACAATTTTATATAAATAAGTTAATAATAATTCTAATGATACTGAATGATATATATTCATGATAAATGGTCGATCTTTTTTCATTAAATCAAATATTGCTAAAAAAGCATCTTGCCAAGTTTTATAGGTTGCTTTATCTTTTAAAACTTTATCTGCGTCTTCTAAACACGTCCATTCTACTAAGTCAGTTAG
>CAKPAV010000434.1 GCA_934133115.1 uncultured Bacilli bacterium | reverse complement strand
ACATTGTATTCTTCTATATCAAATTTCGAAGAAATGTAAGAACGATTATTACTACTTAAAATATTCTGCATTTTTAAAGTTATAAAAGGAATAAAGATAAGTAGCAAAATCCATACTATTAATAAAGTAATTGTTTTTTTCTTATTTTTATTTTTCATAATTAGAAACTAACTTTTACATTCTTTCTTTCTTCTTCGGTTGCCTCAAACATTATTTTAGCTTTATAACCAAAAATTTTTGCTACAATATTGCTTGGGAACATTTGAACTTTGTCATTAAATTCTCTTACCGTACCATTATAATATTTTCTTGAATTAGCAATTTCATCTTCAATTTTAGTAAGTTGTGTACTTAAATCTTTAAAATTTTCATTTGCTTTTAAATCAGGATACTGTTCTGCTAATGCCATTATTTTTGTAATACCTTTTGATAATTGTTGATTTGCTTTGATTTTTTCATCACTAGACATATTATCATAAGCACCATTTCTTAATTTGATAACGTCTGATAATGTTGATTTTTCATGTTTTGCATAACCTTTAACTGTTTCTACTATATTTGGAATTAAATCCCATCTTTTCTTTAAATAAACATCCATTGTTGAGAATGATTCATCAACACGATTTTTCATTTTTACAAATACATTATATGTTACTAGAACATATATAACTAATAGAGCAATTACTCCTATAATTAAATAAATCATTTTTTCCTCCTCTTAATAACCTAAGTTTTTTAACACATCTTTTACTGATGATTTATAGTTGTCATCTACATTTAAATAAATAACTGTATTATCAATTCTTGAAACAAATGTAAATTTACCATTAGTAGTTAGTGTATATTTTTCATTATTACCAACACTAACTGATGTTTCTGTAGAACCTGATGATTTTGAATCTTCAAAAGTTTTTTTATTGTTGTTAAAGAAACTAGATGCATAATCATTATCCGACAATTCATAAAATTCTATTTGATAAGTAGAATCGCTACTTATTGCAATATATACTTGTTTAATATAATCGTAATCTGACATTTGATTTGTAGCTTCTTGAACTGTATAGCCACTAGATTCCATTTTACTTTTAAAGTCATCAGAGGTTATTGCAGTTTTGTTACCACAACCTGTCAATGTAAATAAAACAACAAAGCACATCAAACCCATCAAAAGTTGTTTAACTCTCTTCATATTTGCACCTCCTATTATATTAATTATAACATAGATGTAGTCAAAAATAACCACATTTCTACAAAAAGTGACACAAATGAAAGGATACTTGACAACATCAAAGTTAGGATTTCAAATTTCTAAAAATATAAATAATACACTTATTTTAATCAAAAAAAAATTTCTCATAAATATAGTATTTTTGACTATAAATCCATTTTAATATAATTAGCGAAGCATATCATAATGTTTTTCAATTTCTCTATAAAAGTAATTTGAAATTGTATTTATTTCACTTATGCAGATTTTTTTACCATTAAGAGAAGTGCACCCATCCATCATTTAATTCATAATCTATGTAATTTTTCATCTTT
>CAKPAV010000433.1 GCA_934133115.1 uncultured Bacilli bacterium | reverse complement strand
TAAGGATTTAATTGTTTTTAACATATAACCACCTCAATATCATTTATTATACAATAAATAAATGATAAATTGTTAAATAAGTTTTTAAAGCATAAGAAAAACTTTCATATTTACTATATGGATAAGCAATATAAAATATAAAAACATTTGAAAAAAACGGACAAAACCAGTCCGTTTTTACCTTTTTTATAATTATCATAAAATAAATTATTTCTAAATTTTATCTTAATAAACGATACCTATAATTAAATATCGAATCTAAAAATCCAAGTACTATTAAAGCAATTGGAAAAATAAACATACCAATAAGAGGTAAAATCAATAAATATCTTTTATTAATTTTAGAAAAATAAAGACTACAAAGCACTAATGCTTCGATTAGATAAGCTAGCATTAAAATAACAAATATATTTAGTCCAATTGTAACTATAACTTGTACAAAACCAAAAGTTTCATATTCCACAATTGAATTGATAAAAAATAGACTAATAAGTGATATAGGAAAAACAATATACGTTACTAATTTAGGAACAGCAATATTTAAAGATAATACAAATGCACCTAATTGAATTTTTAATAATTTTTCTGAAACTAAAGAAATAACAAAATATGTTAAAATTGCTTCAATTATACTTGTTACTACGATAGTTGCGGGTATAACACTCACTAATAACATTGTTAAGGCTTTAGACATCCAATCGCTAATTGCTATGATTTTTGATAACATTGTAACCATTTCATTAGCTAAAGCTGTTGTATCTTCAATGATTGTATAACCAAATAACGCTTTAGAAAAAATAACAGTTGTCAAAACATTTACTAGCAATGATCCTAAAAACATAACTCCCATTTTTAAACTAAATTTAGGCGTCTTCCATTTTAAAACAAAGGAATAAATTATTGCAACAAGGGTAGATGGCAACACATATAATAAACCCACAAGCATATTAATTAATATTCCTATTAAAATAGTAGCCACCGCGGGAATTATTGCTTTTTTCCAATCATATTTAAGTCCATAAATAGTAATTGGCACTGGCAAAATAAAAGTTAATCCACTAACAATAGCTCCACCAGTTAGATTACTAATTAATAATAATACACCCATAATTGCGGTAACCATTGCCGCATCAGTAATATATCGAACTTTTTTCATAGTGTTTTCCTTTCTAAATAAGTATTTGTTATTTAAAACAAATGGTGAGAAGTTTGTACTTCTCACCTATTTCATTATTTCATTTTTTTAATAAAATGTCTACATACTATCGTTACTATTATTCCTTGTCAAACAAATCAAAATATTTTGTTAATTTTTTTATTTTAACAACATCTTTAATCATCATGATACTATTTTTTAAAAGGTAAAAATAATAATCAACTAATTCTATTCTTAATCTAATAAAATCATATCCAATCCCAACATAATCTTCATGCACAAATTCACTTGACATTTGAATGAACTTTTGAACTTTTTCGTCTCTTCCAATTGCAGTATAAATCAATTCTTTCATTGTGGTTATTCGTTTATTATTTTTATTTCTAGCCCAAGCGTATGCTATAT
>CAKPAV010000432.1 GCA_934133115.1 uncultured Bacilli bacterium | reverse complement strand
TGGAGATTATTTAGCCCTTTATTATTACGGATTAATGCTTACATTAGGCTATTATCCTGTAGCATAAGACAAAAAAACAAAAAAATTGAAAGTAGGTTCCTATGTTTGTGACCTACTTTTTTTTGTTAGTGCAAACTTACTAATTGCCTAATTTTAAAAAAATAGCTAATTCAATAGAAAGCGCATACAAAATGTCAAAAAAAATTAATCGACAAAACCGCTATATTTAAAATAATTTTAAACAAATTAATTTTATATTACTATGAGTGAACTTTCTTGATAAAAGTGCCTATTCAAGGCATCAGGCAATTTAAAATCAATGTTTTTGAAATTGCAAAACTCGTTTACTTTTTAAGCACCTATCTTGTCTTATTTGTCTTCTTAAATTATAATTTAATAGCACTATTTAAAGAACCATAATGTAGTTTATGTTTATAAGTGTTAGGAGTGATTTTTATATGAAAGTAATTAAGCGTGGAGGACAAGAAGTTAAGTTCAATTTAGACAAAATCAAATTAGCAATTATTCACGCTAATGAATCAATTGAACCACAAGATCGTTTGTCATTGGAAGCAATTGATAAGGTTGTAGCTGACCTTAATGTTAAATGCAAAAAAATCAAAAGAGCTTTAAATG
The DNA here is from genome assembly GCA_934133115.1 of uncultured Bacilli bacterium. Next base: position 928 of record CAKPAV010000432.1, on the reverse strand, counting down.
TTGAAGAGATTCAAGATATGGTTGAAGATGCTTTGATGGCTTCTGGAAACTATGCTTTAGCACGCTCATATATTACATATAGATATAATCGCGCGCTCGTAAGAAAAGCAAATACAACAGATGAAAGTATTCTTTCTCTTATCGAATTAAATAATGAAGAAGTTAAACAAGAAAATTCTAATAAGAATCCAGTTATAGTTTCTACGCAACGTGACTATATGGCTGGCGAAGTATCTAAAGATATTTCTAAACGTTTCTTATTACCAGAAGATATTGTAAAAGCACATAAAGAAGGTATTATTCATTTCCACGATATGGATTACTTTGCTCAACATATCCATAACTGCGATTTAGTTAATTTGGAAGATATGTTACAAAATGGTACAGTTATATCTGGTACGTTGATTGAAAAACCACATTCGTTTTATACTGCTTGTAATATTGCTACTCAAATCATTGCTCAAGTTGCATCTAGCCAATATGGTGGACAAACAATCACTTTGTCACATTTAGCACCATTCGTTGACGAATCAAGAAGAAATATTCGTGAAGATGTTCTTGAAGAGTTAGAAGATTATCGTAAAGACTTCAAAGGGCCAGAACAAGAATTTACAGATATGGTAGAAAGTATTGTTAAAAAACGTTTGAAGAAAGAAATTGAGCATGGCGTTCAAACAATTCAATATCAAATTAATACTTTACAAACCACTAATGGACAAACACCATTTGTATCTGTAAATATGTATTTAAATGAAGCAAAAGATGAACGCACTAAAGAAGATTTAGCAATGGTTATTGAAGAAGTCTTAAAACAAAGAATTCAAGGCACTAAAAATCCAGCTGGTGAATGGATTACTCCAGCTTTCCCAAAACTTCTTTATGTTTTAGAAGAAGAAAATATTCATGAAGATTCTAAATATTGGTATTT
>CAKPAV010000431.1 GCA_934133115.1 uncultured Bacilli bacterium | reverse complement strand
TTGATTATGTTTATGGATTACCAGAAGGATACATTGATGCTTTAGTAATTGGTAGTGATGAAGATTATCAAAAAGCAAATACAAAAATTAGTGAATTGTTACCAGCAAATGCAAAAATCGAACGTGCCGATAGCGCTAGTTATGATCAAGCTTATGAATATAAGGCAAGGACTATTATTAAATTAGTTGATGAAGATACTACTAATAATGAAGATGTATCTTATACTTGGTCAAAATTTGAAAATAGTGGTGGAAAAGAGGATGATTTTATTCTTGCGATGGCGGGATACGCTAATAGCAAAGGATATCCAACTCAATTCAAAAGTGAACATTTTGTTGGCAAGATGACTTATATTATTGATGTTAAAAATTAATGGTGCGTGTGCATCATTTTTTTATGCTTGTTATTGGAGCAATTAATAATATCATAAATTTATAATTGTATAATTCAAGCATCTATTATCACAAATGTGTTAAACAAAATACCACAAATGTGTCAAGTTAAATAGCATACCCAAATAAGTAAAGTTCAAAATAGATATATTAAATAGGAAAAATTTAATTATGATTTAGTTTAAAATGTTAATAGTTATTAACATCCATTGTAAAATAGTGGGTATGTTTTTTGCTATAAATTTTTTATATAATTTTAGTAGAAGGTGAAACTATGTTAAGTGATGTATTAAAAAACTTACGAACAATAAATAAATTAACACAAGAAGATTTAGCGGATTCTTTAAATGTTACCCGTCAAACAATTGCTAAATGGGAAAAAGGTGAAGCAGTACCAGATATTTATGCACTCAAAAAGATGTGCGAAATGTATCAAGTATCGATTGATGACCTTTTAGAAAGTGATAAAAAAGATGCCAAATCCATAAGGCCGAAAGATAAATTTTTCTTTGGAATAGTGGAAATTAAAGAAAATGGTGATATTACAATACCTAAAGAAGCATTATTAACTTTTAATTTTAAAACAGGTGATAAATTAGCGGTTTTTGGAGATTTAAATCAAGGTCTTGCTCTTGCAGACGCTAAAGTTGTTACACAATTTGCTAAAGATGTTCTTGATAAGGAAAATTAAGTATGGATGCAATAAAAGTAAGCAATTTAACCAAGCAATTTAAAACTGTTTTGGCAGTAAATAATATTTCTTTTAATGTAAAAGAAGGAGAAATCTTTGGAGTACTTGGTCTTAATGGTGCAGGTAAGACCACAACCATAAAAATGATGAGCGGTTTAACTCGACCTACGAGCGGTAATATTAAAGTATTTGATTATGATATTTATAAAGATATTAATAAAATTAAGAGCATTATCGGTGTTTCTCCACAAGAAAGCGCAATTGCTAATAATTTAACAGTTAAAGAAAATATAGAACTAATGGCTAGTTTATATTTTAAAGATAAAGTAAAAATAAAAGATAATACCGAGCGCGTCATTAATAATTTAGGATTAGAAAGTTATATTAATAGACGCGCTAAAACATTATCCGGCGGCTATAAAAGAAGGTTATCTATTGCCATGGCTTTAGTAACTAATCCGCGTATTTTATTTTTAGATGAACCAA
>CAKPAV010000430.1 GCA_934133115.1 uncultured Bacilli bacterium | reverse complement strand
GTGATAATTATGCATTATGAAAGAAGGGCACTCTATTGGGGAATTGCAATTAATATCTTTTCTTCAGTATTAGGTATTTTGTTTTTTGTTTTTACTAAAAGCCAAACTTTGTTTTTGGATGGTTTTATTTCTTTGATTCTATGTGTATCAACTATAGTTTCAGTAGTAGTAACAAAAATATTAAACAAGAAGGATTCAGAAAAATATCCTTTAGGAAGATATGCAATTGAAAATTTATTTTTAATTTTTAGAGCCATTTTAATGTTAGGAATTATTACTTACTCAATCATTGAAGGTTCGATTACAATCTATAAATTTTCTAATGGAACATTGGTAGATGATTTAAATATCAATTATTTAACAATGATTATTTATTGTATTTTAATGGTTGGATCTTGTTTAGCAATTACCTCTATCTATACTCATTATAATAAGAAATTAGATACTCCAAGTGAGATTATAAAACTGGAAATTATTTCATCAATTTATGATGGATTAGTAACGTTATTCGCTACAATTTCTTTATTGATTTTTACATATGTTCCATTTTTAGAACCAATTCAACCAATAGGAGATAGTATAGTTGTTATTGTTTTATCTTGTTTTTATATGATTATTCCTATTAAAGAAATAATTAATCAATTAAAAATATTAACTGATAAAAGACAAAATCAAGATATTGAAAAACAAATCAAAAAATTTGTTTATGAAGAATTTACTAATTTTAAAATTTATGATGTTTATGTTTCTTATTCAGAAGATGTCTGCTCAATTTATATTTGCTTATATCCGATTAATGATTTTAAAACAAGTGAAATAAGAGAAGAATTTATTGAAATAAGACAAAAATTATACGATAAATATAAAAATCCAAAAGTAATGCTACTTTTATCACAACAAAAATTACATAATATGTAATATAAGTTAAATGTTAAGTCATAAATTAAATACCATGTTTTTTTATGTTTTTACATTTTAGTGTAATTGCTAATTATTGCTAAAATTCATTCATAAAAATGATAATAGGGGTGCCAAATGACACTTCTTATATTTATATCTAGTTGTTAGAATGTTCTTGATATTGAAAGGAACATTTTTAAATGAAACATAAAAAGATTATATTATCGTTAGTCCTTCCTTTGTTAATCTCCTGTGGTCAAAACAATCATAATTTTTCTACAAAATGGAAAAATGATGAAAATTATCATTGGCATGCTTGTCAAGTTGAAGGCCATAAAGATACATCTAAAAAGGAAAAACACATTTGGAATGATGGTGAAGTTATGAAAGAACCATCTAAAACAGAAACCGGGATTATGAAATATGTTTGTACAACTTGTTTAAAAGAAAAAACTGAAATAATTGATAAATTAAAAGAGCAAACTACTTATACAATCACTTTTGATAGTAAAGGTGGTAGTGAAGTAAAAAGCATCACTGCTGAAGCAGGAACAAAAATTGAAGCTCCTAATAATCCAACAAAAGAGAATTACATTTTTGTTGGTTGGTATGAAAGTAATGATGGTGGAAAGACTTTAAATGATAAGCAATTTGAATTTTCTTATATGCC
>CAKPAV010000429.1 GCA_934133115.1 uncultured Bacilli bacterium | reverse complement strand
CATTAAGGCTTAAACTTGTTCCTTATTTTTGCTTAAAAGATATTAATATCGAATTTAATTTCATTTGGACACTTGAAGCAGATGAAGAGTATGAGTATTAATTTATGTGTTAGATGATGTTTGCAATTCTATAGAGGTGTAATTTATGATAAATTTTGATTTAAAAGAAGAAATAAAATTAGATAATTTCAAAGGCGGAGATGGAAGCGTAATTGCTAAAATATTTACTGATAATAACAATAAAATCATGAAAGCAACGTTAAAAAAAGGCACCTCGATTGGAATGCATACACATGATACAAGTAGTGAAATAATTTTTGTTATAAATGGAACCGCTAGTTGTGAGATTGATGGAAAAAAAGAACAAGTAAAAAAAGGACAATGCCATTATTGTCCTAAAGGTAGTGCACATTCAGTTAAAAATATTGATGATGAAGATTTAGTTTTGCTTTGCGTGGTACCAAATCAATAGAGATGATATTTGAAAACATCAACAAAAAAGCGCTAATTGTTGATAAACTGTGGACTTACTTGTTTAAATATTTTAATATGTTATAATCACTTTACAAAGAACCGTTAGACTATTTCTAAAAGGCTTTATTAATCATTAAAAATGAGGAGGAAAGCCCAATGAATATTAGTCTTAGGCTTGACGTCAATGTTTTTGACGCGAAAAATATTATTAAATGGTTAGATAATGAAGACGTGACCAAATATCTTAATGAAGATATAAATTCGACGACATCATTAATTGATATAATAAATTCTAATCGTGCGGATTTATTAACTTGCTATCTTAATAAAGATGGTAGATTTTTTCTTATTGATGATCGAGAGAATCATAGTATTGGTTTTTTGACATTATTTACGATAAGAACAAAAAAAGAATATGAAGTTGTTATAGCAATTGGAAATCCTAATAACTGGGGAAAGCAATATGCGCATATGGCACTAAAACAAATAATGCGTGAAATATTTTTCTCATGGCGCATCGATAAGTTATTAGCGCGTATTCATATTGATAATCACCGCAGTATTAACTTATTCAAACATCTAGGATTTAAACAAAACTTAATAAAAAACAATCATATTCATTTTGAAATGAATTTTAATGAGTATTTAAATTCATTAAGAAATAGTTCTAATAATTAAATAAATAAGATAAATTACATATAATCCAAGCAAGATGAAACCATCTTTTTTGGATATTTTTCCATAAATTGCAAATACAAATACAACAAGAGTTACAACCATCATAACAATGACATCTACCACTACTTGAGGGCCAGATGTTAATGGATTAACAACTGCCGAGATTCCTAAAACAAATATAGTATTAAAAATATTTGAGCCAATAACATTACCTAATGCTAATTCGTTTTGACCTTTTTTTGCTGCTACACAACTTGTGACAAGTTCAGGTAAGGAAGTACCAACCGCAACAATAGTAAGACCAATTAACGATTCGGCTAAGTCATGATCAACATGAGCAGCATCGGATATTTCTAAAGCAATTCCTTTAGCGCCAAATACGACTGCTTCTCCACCAAAAATGATACCAGCACATCCCACGATAGCT
>CAKPAV010000428.1 GCA_934133115.1 uncultured Bacilli bacterium | reverse complement strand
GGCGTATGGAGGACCATCGTGTAACATATATTCGTCCTTACCTTTATTTTTTTCTAACATTTTTTGATATAAATCAATACTTGACCAATTCTCTAAAATACGTGGTTCTTTTGTTGGTAAATTACCTCGCATTTCAAAATTAGTACGTGGCATTAATAAAGTCTTCTTTACTTCCATTGTTTTTCCTCCTTGAATATAAAAAAACGTCCTAATATAAGGACGTCATTAAACGCGGTACCACCTTAATTGCTTAAAAACTAAGCCACTTCATTAAGTCTTAACGCGACTAACGTATTATTCTACATATCGAATAATCTCTCCAAAGTGATATGTTTTAAATAATCTTAAATGACCTTGCACCAATCGTCATCTCGCTAATAAGTTAACATTAAAACACGCGTCTTTATCATCGATTTACGTAAATATTATTAAATAATAATATTAAGTTGTCAAGTTTTTTCCTAGTCTAGTACAGAAAATAAGTAAATATTATCTTCTAATTTAGTTCTTGTTCCGCTTAAGGAATAAATAACTCCTGACAAAAAATCAATTACTCGATATTTATCTTTTAACGCTAGTGAAGATAAATTGACAATTATGCTTTGTCTTAAAAATAAATTACTAGCGATATTTTCAATTTCATAATAAGAAGTGACATTATAAACAATAGGTGCCACTTTTTTAATTTGGACTTCTTTCTTTTTTGGCATCTTAAAAGTATCGCTATCGCTAGAATTAGGTAGCAACACTTCCTTTATTAAACTTTTTATTGACATATTTTCCTTTTAAAAATAATTTTTTAGTGCTTTTAAAGCATTTTTTTCTAATCTTGATACTTGAGCTTGGGATATTGAAAATTCTTTAGCAATCTCAAATTGAGTTAATCCATCATAATATCTTTTTTCAATGATTTGTTTTTCAATTTTACTTAAATGTTTTAATCCTTCCTCTAAAGATAAATGATTGCTAATTTTTTCATTAATATTTATATCATCGCTAATAGTATCAGAAAGTTCTAATGATTCATCAAAATCATTATATAAGGGTTCTGAAAGAGAAGATACATTATTAATGGCTTCTAAAGCCTCAATAACTTCATAGTTCGTCAAATTTAAAATACGTGCAATTTCCTCATTAGATGGTTCCTTTTGATATTTTGCAATATATTCTTCTTTCACTTTCATCGCTTGATAAGCACGATCTTTAATTTGACGGGAAACACGCATAAAGGAATTATCGCGTAAATATCTTTTTATTTCTCCAAGAATCATTGGTACGGCATATGTAGAAAATTTAACTTCTTGCGTTAAGTCAAAATTATCAATTGCCTTCATTAAGCCAATAATACCTATTTGAAATATATCATCCATATTATCAACGCGCTTAGAAAACTTATTTACTAATGATAGCACTAGTTTTAGATTTCCTAAAATTAATTCATCTTTTTTTGATTTGTCACCATTATGATAACTAATTAATAGTTCCCGCGTTTTATTAGGCGACAAAGCCACTAACTTGCCTGTATCCACTCCCGTTAGAACTACCTTATGTTCAGCCAAGTTTATGACACCTCTATATTA
>CAKPAV010000427.1 GCA_934133115.1 uncultured Bacilli bacterium | reverse complement strand
GGGCATCATTAACTCCATCTCCAATCATAGCCACTACTTCGCCATTACTTTTAAATGCTTTTACTATTCTTAATTTGTCATAAGGCGAAACACGCGCAAAAATATTATGATTTTTCGTTAGTTCTCCTAGTTGTTTATCATCAATATTCATTAAATCATAACCAGTAATGGCTTTATTTTCATAGACACCTATTTCTTTAGCAACTGTTTCCGCTGTTAAGGGGTTGTCTCCTGTAATAATTGCAGTTCTAATGCCTGCTTTTTTTGTTTTTAACAAAATATGTTTAACATCTTCTCTTGGAGGATCAACCATTGCTACTAAACCAATATAAATTAGATTATTATCAAGATTAGTAAAATCATTTTTGCTAGATTCTTTTTTAGCAAATACTAAAACTCGACATGCTTTAAGAGCAAATTCATTACATTTTTGAATTATTTCTTTTTTTCTATTATCGGACATGATTTCTTTAGCATTTCCAACGTATTCATAACTACAATTTGGTAATATTTCTTCAACCGCACCTTTAGTAAACACGTCATATAAATTTTTTTTGACTAAAACAGTCATCTTTTTTCGTTCACTATCAAAAGCCAATTCTTTTAAACGTTCATAAACATTATTAATTTGTATATATTTTTCATTTAAATATTCCGCTAAAGCAACTTCTGTTGGGTCACCAATAAACTCACCACTTTGCTTTTTAACGTTATTACATAATGCCATACATTTTTCTAATTCAAGTTTATTATTAGTAACAATCTTAACAACATTCATTTTATTTTGCGTTAATGTTCCTGTTTTATCAGAACAAATTACTGATGTACTTCCTAATGTTTCTACTGATGGCAATTTTCTTATCAAAACCTGTTTCTTTGCCATTCTTTCTACACCAATTGCTAATACAATTGTTGCTGTTGCGGGTAATCCTTCAGGAATAATAGAGATAGCTAAAGCCATTGACGTAAGTAATAATGGTTCAAAATCTTGTCCATTAATAATCCCAATTATAAATAACATTGCACATAAGACAATTCCAATTATTGAAAGAATTTTCCCAACCGATTCTAACTTCTTTTTTAAAGGAGTATTTAATTCTCCTTGATTAGATAACATATGGGCAATATGCCCAACTTCTGTATCCATACCAATTTTTGTTACCACTCCTAATCCATGTCCATATGTAACAAGTGAAGAAGCAAAAGCCATATTAATACGATCCGCTAAAGTGGTAGATGAGTCTAAAGTAACATCAGCATTTTTATTAACCGCTAATGATTCTCCTGTTAATGATGATTCTATAACTCTTAGTCCTGAAGAAGAAATTAAACGCATATCCGCTGGTATTAAGTCCCCTTCTTCTAAAACAACAATATCTCCAACAATAACATTTTTAGATAATATACTAGTTATATTATTATTTCTTAATACTTTCGTATAATTAGGCGATAATTCTTTTAATGATGCAATTGCATTTTCGGCTTTGTATTCTTGCATCACCCCAATAATTGTATCAACAAAAATAATTACTAAAATAATAATTCCTTCTAAATTATCTTTTAAAATAAAAGAAAGAATACTAGCAATAAAAAGTATTAAAA
>CAKPAV010000426.1 GCA_934133115.1 uncultured Bacilli bacterium | reverse complement strand
ACCAAATGTTTTCTTCGCAGTGACAGTGATCGTGATCACACATTTTAGAAATTTCTGGAGCAATTTTTTTAGATTTCCTATTTACAAACAAATCTATTATTAATCCTGCCAACATGCCTATTATAACTTTAACTAAAAGAAATTTTACAATAGTTGGGATTGATGCATTAGAAGATAATAATATTGGAAGCATTTCATCTGAGGTTGATAAATAAATTGATATTAACGTTCCAAGGGATATTATTCTTACTATATATAGGTTTGATGCCATGACTGAGAATCCACATTGTGGGAATGCGCCAAGGATACTACCAACAACAGGTCCAAACTTTCCGGATTTTTTAATTATTTTTTCCGTTTTGGAATTTGACTTGTGTTCTAAAAATTCCATTATTAAGTATACTATAAATAGAAATGGTAAAAGTTTTATAGAGTCAATTAATGCCTCTAATATTACTTCTTTCATTATAAATCACCTCATAAACATATAAAGTTTAGCATATAAAGAAAAAAAGTAAAGTCTTTTATTGACATTTTCTAAGTTTTTAGATAAAATTAATTTACAAATGAAATGGGTCTATAGCCAAGTGGTAAGGCGTGGGACTGCAACTCCCTGAGCGTTGGTTCAAATCCGACTAGGCCCTCCATTTTATTAATAAAACTGTTTATCAGTTTTTTATTTGCGGACGTGGTTTAATGGTAGAATGCAACCTTGCCAAGGTTGAGACGGGGGTCCGATTCCCCTCGTCCGCTCCATAGTGAAATCTGCTCGGAACAATTACCGAGTTTGATATATAAATCTATCGTAATGATAGATTTTTTTGTGTTTATAAATCATCCATCCAAAGAAAGGATGGTGAAATAATGAAAAGATATTTAATGTATAAGTATATTATGAAGTATCTAACTGATAAAGATTTATCTTTGAATGCTAAAGGTTTCTTAAGTATGATTTTATTCAATGATGAAATAAATGCTTTGGAATTATCAAAGTATTGCTCTGATGATATAGAAACTATTAAAGATACAATGTTGGAGCTTCGAATCATGAAATATGTTAAGTATGATCCAAAAACAAATATGCTTTTAGCTGGACCAAAACCATATGATGAATGGGACGAAGAAATTATTGAAGACCTACATAGAAAAGCAAAAAATAAAAAAGATAATGATTCACTAGAATTATAAGTGTTATAATAGTAAGTTAGGAAAATTTTATTCAATTATAGAAAGGATGTGAGTTATGAATAAAGACAATATAAAAGCACAAATGGTTGTAAAAGACCAAGTTATTAATGTAATAAGAATTGATGATAAAGAATTTATTTCTTTAACTGATTTAGCAAGGTATGCTGATGAAGATGATCCGAGATATCCTATTCAAAACTGGATGAGAAACAAAGATGTTATTTCTTATCTAGGTTTATGGGAAAGCATACATAATGAAAATTTCAAAGGTGTCGAATTCGACACGTTTAAAAATGAAGCTGGTAGCAATAAGTTTAAAATATCACCTCAAAAATGGATTAGAGAAACAAATGCAATTGGAATTATTTCTAAATCTGGGAATAATGGTGGTACTTATGCTAGAAGTGATATTGCATTAGAG
>CAKPAV010000425.1 GCA_934133115.1 uncultured Bacilli bacterium | reverse complement strand
GAATATATCCGATATGTTAGATACAGTTGATTTTCATTACAAAAGTAAGAAAAAAGCTGCATTATTTACAATGTTTTTAGATATAGTTGGTGTCGGTCGTCGTTATTTAGGCTATAACACAAGTTCTTGGATTCTAACTGCAGTCAATGTTGTTATTTTAATCGCTACATACTTTGTTGCTAATGCTATACACTTAGATGTCTTATTAGCGTATGTAGGAATAATTGCTTTAATCTTTGCTATTAATATAATTCGTGGATTAGTAATTTTATTAACTAATTCTACGGACGCTAACGGAGATGAATTAGAATAGTGCAACGCTATTTTGTTACTGGTAATATTGAAAACATCACTTTTTATGAAAGTGATATTTTTCATATTGAACGTGTGATGCGTTTTCGTGAAGGTGATGAAATAGAAGTTGTTTTAAATGGACATATCTACTTAGCTAAATTAATTAGTTTTAAACCAATTAAAGTTAGTATTATAAGTGAAATATTTGAAAATCGTGAATTAAGTGCACATATTACTTTGCTATATTGTTTGCCTAAAGGCGATAAGTTAGATTTAGTTATTCAAAAAGCTACAGAAATTGGTGTTAGTAAAATTATCGGAGTAATATCAAAACGAGTTGTGGTACGTATTGATCAAAAAGATAAAGAAAAGAAGTTAATACGTTATAACAAAATCATTAAAGAAGCTAGTGAACAATCAAAACGTAATGTAATGCCTATTTTTGAAGATATAATTGATTATAAAGATATTAAAAAATATTTAGGTAAACATAATTATATTGCTTATGAAAAAGAATCATTAAATAATAATAGTTTAATGGAAAAACTAAGTGAAATTAAAGACAATGAAGATATTACTATTTTAGTTGGCGCAGAAGGCGGATTTGAAGAGAGCGAAGTTAATTACGCTAACGAAGTTGGATTTAAAAATGTTTCATTAGGTAAACTCATTTTACGCAGTGAAACTGCAGCGATATATTTCTTGAGTGTTTTATCTTTTATGCTAAATAGGTGATCTTTATGAAAGTATTACATGAATTAGAGAGAGTTAGTAAACATAGAAAAAAATCTCGTAGTTTGGAATATATATTTTTTAAAGAAAATGAATATATTCTAAAAAAATATCCATTTATCGCAAAAATAATCACTAAAGATAAAAAATTTTATAAAACACAAGCTAATATTATTATTCGCGGATTAATTAACAAAGAAATTATTGATAAAGAAATTATTAATTATAAAAATAAATGTATAGAAAAGAATAAAATACCTAATGCCAATGAATTAAAAAACGCTATTAACGATGCAATTGTCGATTTACCATATTTTAGTGATAAGAATGGACATCGTATTTATATGCCATTTTTTTCAAAAGCATTAAATGTAATTTATGTTGATGAACCTATTAAATTATTAAATTACCCTTATGATGAATTAATTGATGATTTTTCAGCAAGCATAATTGATGCTTTTGAAGTTTATAATTATGAATTATATAATTCATTTTTCTCTTATATGGTAGAAATAATAGGTGATAATACCTCAAAAGCATTTTTTAATGTTAATGACTATAACATTTATGTTATTGATAAACAA
>CAKPAV010000424.1 GCA_934133115.1 uncultured Bacilli bacterium | reverse complement strand
AAGGTCGTTTAGATTTAATTATTTATACATTTGATAAATACTTATCAGAAATTAATGTTACAGATTTTATGAAACGCGCTACTAAATTAATGAAAATATTTTATAAAAATGATCGTTTACGATTTATTGATGCCTTATATGAAGAGAAATTCATATCACAAAAGGTATATAAGAATATTTTAGGGAAGGTGAAAAACGATGAAGTATAAAGTTGTTACATTAGGTTGTAAAGTTAATACCTATGAATCTGAAGCTTTAAAAACTTTATTTGATAAAAAAAGATATACTAACGATGAAGAAAACCCTGATGTTGTTGTTATTAACACATGCTCAGTTACTTCCACTAGCGACCAAAAATGTCGCCAAAAAATTCGAAGTTTAATTAAAGCCCATCCTAACGCTGTTATGGTTGTTATGGGATGTTATGCTCAAGTTGGTTTTAAAGTAATTAGCGAAATACCAGGAGTTAATATTATTGTCGGAACTAATAATCGTCATTTAATTCCAGAATTAGTGGACAAGTATTTATTCGATCATAAACAAATTAATATTGTTGAAGAAGCCAAAAGAGATTTTAAATATGAAAGTTTAAGTGTTACATCGTATTATGAAAACACACGTGCTTTTTTAAAAATTCAAGATGGCTGTGATAATTTTTGCTCATATTGTATTATTCCTTACGCTCGCGGGAAAATGCGTTCAAGAAATAAAAACGAAGTATTAAAAGAAGTAAGTCAATTACTTGATAACGGCTTTAAAGAAATCGTTTTAACTGGTATTCATACAGCGGGATATGGAAAAGAATTTCCAGATTATAAATTCCATGATTTAGTACGTGATATCTTACAAGATAAACGTCTTAAAAGATTAAGAATATCTTCCATAGAAGAAAGTGAAATAACCCCTGAACTCATTGATTTATTTAAAGAATATGACGCTTTAGCGCATCACTTACATATTCCTCTTCAATCAGGTTCAGATAGCGTTTTAAAAAGAATGAACCGTAAATATGACACGACGTCATTTTGGTATAAGATTGCCGGCATTAAAGCATCTGTACCAGATATTGCAATAACTACGGATATAATTGTTGGATTCCCAGGTGAAACAGAAGAAGAATTTGAAGAAACAATGAAATTATCGGAACAATGTGGATTTGCTAAAATCCATGTCTTCCCATATTCACCACGTGAAGGCACTCCGGCGGCAAAAATGAAAAATCAAGTTCCACCAGATGTTAAGAAAGGTCGGGTCAAACGCTTGATATCATTATCAAACAAATTAGAAAATGCTTATCAAAAGAAATTTGAGGGTAAGACATTATCAGTATTGTTTGAAGAATATGATCCAGCACTTGATATGTACAAAGGTCATAGTTCTAATTATTTATTAGTTTATAAAAAATCTGATATAAATTTACATAACCAAATAATTGATGTTGAATATCATAAAATTTGACATTGTAAAACAAAATAATACGCTTAAATCAGCGTTTTATAAAAATGTTATAATTTTTAAAAAAATATTATTGATATTAGTGGACTTAAAACTTATAATATCAACGTTGATAACAAAACTAGGAGGTGTACTTATGGCTGTACCATTTAGAAGAACTTCAAAAACTTCC
>CAKPAV010000423.1 GCA_934133115.1 uncultured Bacilli bacterium | reverse complement strand
CAGTTATTACAAAAATAGTTAGCATTTCAGGAGCTTTTAGCGCCGACAAACGCTCAAATTCAATTATAATAAAAGATGTAATACTTCCAAACAAACCTAAGAATAAAAACATCTTTCGTTTTATAATTAAAGCAATATAGAAAAATAATCCGCTTAATAAAAATATTATAGTACTATACCACTTATCACAGTCATATTCGCCAAAAATTATCATTACACTAAAATAAATAGAGATAGCTCCTAAAGAATATAGCCATAAGGAATGGTCTTTTTTTGTTTTTTTGTCATAAATAAAGCCTAAACAAACAAGAATAATCGAATATATTAAACATATTATTGGTTTAGCCAAATCAGCGGATTTTATAAATGTTTTAGCAAAATTGATTACGTTTATATAATATAAAATATAGCCTCCGAAAATTAAAGGAAGAATTGAGAAAACATTTGTTCTGACTTTCATTAATAAACCTGCAAAAGCCAATGACAACAGTGCTATAAGTGTCAAAGCAGGTCTTTGCAGGTTTAAAGTGTCCCCTGAGTAAGTATCTAATTCGGAAAATCTAGGATAAAAACCTGTCATTTTTGTAATAACGGTTATACATAAGCCAAAAGACAATATTGAAAATATGTAAAAAATACCCGCAGCTTTTTTATTATTATTTTTCCATAGAAATTCACCTGAAAACCAAAATATAACCAAATAAATAATTGAAGTTAACAAAATTATCCAAAAATTTGTTTTTCCAATGATATCTTCCATAAATAGGTACATACCAATAACAATAACAAAACTGCCAACATAGAGTAAAATTGTTTCAAAATTGCTTCTTAAATTTTTAGAAGTTATAGTATTTTCAGTTTCTGACTGAGAGATATCTTTTGTATCAAATTCAACAAGTTTGTTATATATTTCTTCAGATATAATCCCTTGAAGTAATGCTTTTTTTAATTTTTCATCGTTGATTGCCATAAATAGTACTCTTTTTATAAAATTATGTAAAAACAATTTTTAAAAAATTATATATTTGATTCACTGCCATTTGTCGAATTTTTAAAATGATTTTCTATTTCAGAATTACTCAATGTAGAAAATTTATCATTATTTATATAAGTTTTTAAAATTTATTATGTATTAATTTTAGCATATTTTTTTGATATGTCCATTTTTATAATGAGTATGCCATTTATAGTTTAATTTATCAAACAAAAAAATAGTTCAAAGATTGTACTATTAATCGTGACTAAATTTGTCTATAATTTTATAAAATCTATTCAGAATAAAGTTTATAATGAAAAGAATAAGTTTAGCAAAATTATCAAACCCTTTGTTACAAAAAATCATTTCTTGTGTTCTTTTACACTGCAAGTGTAATTGTACTCACCTCTCTACAAAGTGACATTTAGTCACTTTGTCTCGGCAGAGTGAGTTATTTTTAAAATATAAATAAATTAAGCAAAAATTTTTTACATCAAATAAATACATCTTTTTTAATTATTATCTAAAGGTTGGGGTAGAGCATACCTCAACCTTTAGATTTAGCACAATTCAGCATCACCAAGTCCAAATTGTTCTAAACTATTAGATTTTGCTTGAACACAAATATATTCCATATCTGTTTTTGCTTCCATTGT
>CAKPAV010000422.1 GCA_934133115.1 uncultured Bacilli bacterium | reverse complement strand
ACAAAAGAATTAGATCAAATGGCTAGGCTTATGCGTGCTGAGGCAATTGGTGAAGGAGAGCTTGGGATGTTAATGGTTGGAAACGTTATAGTAAATAGAGCAATTGCTAAATGTTTGACATTCAAAAATATAGATAACATTGAGGCTGTAATTTTCCAAAGTCCGGGAGGATTTGCTGGAATAAATAGTAACCTATTTTATTCTGCTGCAACTACTCTTGAAAAAGAACTAGCAAAAAGGAACCTTGATGGAGAAACATATTATCCAGCAACACATTCTTTATGGTTCTATGCACCATCAGGAAATGCAAAATGTTTACCTTTGTGGTATAATCAGCAACTTTCTGGGCAATATAAAAGTCATTGTTTTTATAGACCATATCAGGGTGTATGTCCTGAATTATATTAATATTTTAAACAGTTAGTACAAATATCTTCAAATTTAAAAACTCAGGATTTAAATCTTGAGTCTTTTTAATACAATCACAATTTATTTTTTATAGTTTATCTTGATGGTATTTGTAGGGCTTGTCCTATACTTAAAACATCACTAGTTAAATTATTTAATCTTTTTATATCTGCCACTGAAGTGTTATATTTTCGTGCTATACTATACAAACTGTCTCCACTCTTTACATAATATATTGGATAAGAATCCTGTGTTGGTACTTTTAAAGTTTGACCTATTGATAATAAGTTACTGGTTAAATTATTTAAATTTTTAATTTCTTGAACGGTTGTATTAAATTTCTTTGCTATACTATATAAGCTATCACCACTTTGTACAACATATATATTTTGATCTTCTGATGATGGTGGTGTTTCACTAGGAGTTGTTGCTTGTCCTTTGAAAATTAATAGTTTATCGCCAACCTGCAATACTGTACTTGTCAAGTTATTGTTTTTGATAATTTCATCAACTGTTGTATTAAATTTCTTCGCTATATTGTATAGACTATCACCTTTAACAACTGTATAGTATTCATCTTTGGTACTACTAGGTTTGTCTTGTGAATTAATCGGAATTAGTATTTTCTGTCCAATTGATAAATTAGTACTAGCAAGTTGATTAAAATTTATCAAATCATTTACTGTCAAATTAAATTCTTCAGCTATGCTATATAAGCTGTCACCTCTTTTAACTTCATATATAATATATTCGGCAGATTCCTCTGGTCCTGGGGAAGTCGTTGGTATTGTAAGCCTTTGTCCAACATTTAAAAGATTTGATGTTAATTTATTTGCAGCTTTAAGTTCAGCAACTGTAACATTAAACTTATTTGCAATACTATATAATGTATCGCCCCTTTGAACAACATATACATTACTTCCAATATCCTCTGGTGAAACATATGGAGTATTTGTATATTCTGCAATTGCTCTAACCACTGCTTCACCATAAGTAAGCAAATTATTTTCGAGTTTCTTCAAGTCCTTACTGTTATCAATAAAACCATATTCTATTAACAAAGCCTGTGTGTTACCAGTTAATCTTTGAATAAAATAGTAGTCCTTTGATGGATCAGTTGGCAGTCTCCTTTGATAGTATTTACGCATCAATTGCCCCTCAGAGCCAATTGAATCTAATATTAATTTAGCAAGCTTGTCAGAGTTTCTAAGAGAATATACTACC
>CAKPAV010000421.1 GCA_934133115.1 uncultured Bacilli bacterium | reverse complement strand
ATGATATTGCAAGTGACCTATATGATAAATTAAGTAAAGAAGAACAACAATTAGTTAGTAATTCTAAATATTTAGATGCTGGTTTAAATGCATTTATGTTTTTAGATGACTTTTATTATAAAGAAGTACGTTTAAAAGATAAAAATGACGAATGGTCAATTTGTGAGTTTATTGCTAATAAAGATAACGCGGAAACATTTAAAGAAAATTGTGATATGTATATAGATGATTTAACTAGTGAAATATTAAGCTTTACATATGATATTCCTACAAGTGATGGAGGATATGTTACCGTTAATGAAACTTTAAATTATATTTTGATGGCATTTAATTCAAATGTAATAGAAACTAATGATAATAGTAATACTAATGTTAATTTAGAAATTGTTACTTTTCCGACAATATTAATTGTAGTTTTTGGGTTAATTATGTTTATCATTTTGTTACTATATGTTAGAAAAGGCAAAAAAAGTTAATTTTTACACTTCTTAATAGTTTCTTTGTGTTTAAATATTATGTATAATAATTGTTAGTTTCTTTGTGGAGGTGGATGAAATGCCAAAATGTCGTATATGTGATGCAAAAGTAGATGCAAAGGCAAGTGTATGTCCTGTTTGTGGATGTCCAAATCCTTGTGATGGCAAATCAAAGACATCTGACTTAACAATGAATATATCTGATATGTTAGATACTGTAGATTTTCATTATAAAAGTAAAAAGAAAGCCGCATTATTTACAATGTTCCTTGATATTGTTGGTGTAGGACGTCGTTATTTAGGATATAACACTAGTTCTTGGATTATGACCGCGGTTAATGTCGTTATATTAATAGCAACATATTTTGTTGCTAACGCTATTCATTTAGATGTTTTGTTAGCTTATATCGGAATTATTTGTTTAATTTTTGCAATTAATATTGTGCGTGGATTAGTAATATTATTAACTAATTCCACGGACGCAAACGGGGATGAATTAGAATAGTGCAACGCTATTTTGTAACCGGAAATATTGAAAACATCACTTTTGATGAAAGTGATATTTTTCATATTGAGCGTGTTATGCGTTTTCGTGTTGGTGATCAAATAGAATTAGTACTTAATAATCATGTTTATCTTGCTACTTTAGAAGGTTTCCATCCTTTAAAAGTAATAGTAAATAATGAAATTATTGAAAACCGCGAATTATCTTCTAAAATCACTTTATTATATTGTCTTCCAAAAGGAGATAAACTTGATTTAGTTATTCAAAAGGCTACCGAAATTGGTGTTAGTAAAATTATCGGAGTGGAATCAAGTAGAACGGTTGTTCATATTGAAAAAAAAGATAAAGAGAAAAAACTTCAACGCTACAATAAAATTATTAAAGAAGCTAGCGAACAATCAAAAAGAAGTGTACTACCAATTTTTGAAGATGTAATTGATTATAAAGATATTAAAAAACATTTAAGTAAGCATAATTTTATCGCTTATGAAAAAGAAGCACTCACTAGTAATAAATTAATGGATAAACTAAAAGATATTAACGGAAATGAAGATATTACTATTCTTGTTGGGGCGGAAGGTGGATTTTCCGAATCAGAAGTAGAATATGCTAA
This sequence comes from uncultured Bacilli bacterium, assembly GCA_934133115.1. Next base: position 46 of record CAKPAV010000421.1, on the reverse strand, counting down.
TTCAGTAGGATTTATTAACGTTTCTCTAGGCAAATTAATATTACGT
>CAKPAV010000420.1 GCA_934133115.1 uncultured Bacilli bacterium | reverse complement strand
ATGATTTGATTATATGCTTCAGATGTAAGTAATTCCTTATTTGCTCCAGCTAATTTTAATTTTTCATCAATATATTTTTTTGATTCGTCTTTGTCCATAGGCTGAAAATTAAAATTCATTGATATTCTTTGTTTTAAAGCTTCATGAGCTTTCATATTTAAGGATGCTCTAATTGTGTTTTGACCTATTAATAATAAAATATAAGGTTCTTTTGAATCCATATCGAAATTAAGAATAATCTTTAAATCATTTAATACTGAACTTGGAAGATAGTTTGCTTCATCAAGAATTATTACAGGTGTTATTCTTTTTTCAATCCATAATCTTTTTATCTCAGCTTGAATATTATTCAAATTTTTTCTTTTAGAATAAAACTCCTCAATTCCTAATTTTTCACTTAACTCTTTATAAAACTCATGCACTGAAACAGTAGAATGAGCTATATATATCACTTTGTATAAATTAGAATTTAATGATTTTACCCAATGTCTAATTGTTGTTGATTTACCTAGTCCAGGCTCACCTGTTATTAATCCAATTCCTTTAGTTTCTTCAAGATGTCTTAATCTAAATATTAATTGTTTTGTATTATTTAATTCTAGCTTTGTATCATTATTGTTTTTGATAAATGGATTTATTTCTAATCCGTATTTTAATAAATAATTCATTTTATTCCTCCGTATTAAATACTGGTTGCTTACGTTTTATTCTGGCATTTGCTTTCTTATCAAGCAATTGAATACCTTCTAAATGACCATCAGGATCAACTACATAACATTTTTTTAAATCAGGTGCGTATCGTAATCTTATTGTTTTTTTACTATATTTTAATGGAACTTCATATTCAACATTATCAATTTGTATTACACAATCAATGCTTACCTTTCTTTCAATCTCTAATAAAAATGCTTTTTCAATCTGCTCGGAATCCAAGGTTTTTATTTCATCACTAGAATCGAAAAATCTTTCGTTTGGTGTTTTTCCATTTAACTGTGAATGAATGTCATTATTGTATTTATTAACATATTCTAATAAAGCTTTTTTAAATTCATCTATTGTTGTTTTTGAAGTTAAATTATACGAAGCCATAAAATGATCCTTCATCGTCCTAAACCAACGCTCAATTTTGGCTTTGCCTGGCCCATAATAGGGTTTATTATGGTATAAACCAATGCCAATACGTGCTGCTAGCATATCTAATTGACTATTTTTATATGGAGCTCCATTATCTAAATTTAATACTTGGGGTTTTCCATATTTTGTAACTGCTTGTTTTAAAACACTCATAAAATTTACATAGTTATCATTGAAAAAAACATCTATTCCTACAATTAATCTTGATGCGTCATCTATTATCCCTATAATATACATTCTCTTTTTTTCTTCTCCAACATTTATTTTAAAAGAATAAGTAGTATCACAACACCAAATTTCATTTATATGCGACGCCTCATACCTTTTCATTTCAGAGTGTTCTATAACACCTTTCGATTTCTTTAATTTACTTACGTACCTTGAAATAGTTGACAAACTAATCTCATCTTTTATTATATAGTGATTCGTTAAAAGTTCATCATATATTAGGGTTGCTGGCATTCGTGGATGTTCTATAACGTAATGATTAATTATGTTTAATAGTTCATCATCAATTCGTCTTGATCTTCCAGTATCATTCCTATC
>CAKPAV010000419.1 GCA_934133115.1 uncultured Bacilli bacterium | reverse complement strand
AAGCACCACATACAAAAGCAAACAATTTAACAAAACTTGCTTTTTTCATAACCACTGCTAATACAATTAATAATGCTGCAACAAAAACAACTATGTAAGCAATGAATGGTAAAATGGCGCCTTTATGAAGTTGAAGCGTTGCACTTCCAAAACTTTCACTACTTCCAAAGAATATTTCAGGGAATGAAACATTAAGTTTAGTAATTGATAAGTCAATTTGTATTCCAGCAAAGAATGTCATAACAAATGTGGCTACACCTAATAAGAATGATAATGCCAAGCATAAATTTGCAACTCCACCAAAACTCTTTTTTGATTTTCTTTTTGCCATGTTTTTTTTCTTCTCCTTTCAAAAATATTCTAACAAATTATTGATGTTTTCTCAATTACGAATGAATAAAACTCCTAAAGTTCCTTGACCACAATGGCTAGTAACAACAGATCCTGCAACTGTAACAATAATTTCTTTGAATTTAAACTCTTGTTGAAGTTTCTCTTTAATGCAATCAACAATATCATCAGTGCAAGACGCATGTGTTATAAACACGCGAGTATCATCATAATCTTTATATTCTTCTGCCAAATCATCAACGTATTTAGCAATACAACTTTTTAATTTACCACGATATTTCTTCTTAACGCCTAATTTACCATCTTTCATATCAATTGATGGGTGAATTTTAAATATATTAGCCATTAAATTAGCAACGGAACTACATCTTCCACCTTTACATAAGTAATCGGTAGTATCAACAACGAAAGATGTTTGTGTTTTATTTTTAATACTTTCAATATAATCCACGATTTCTTTAGCGGATTTTCCTTCTGCTCTTAAATCAACAGCTTTCATAACAAGTAATCCTTGTCCTGTTGATAATTGACGGGTATCAATAACATGTACTTTGCCATCAAATGATTCCGCTGCCAATTTGGCATTTACACCACTAGAAGAACAATCAGTGGAAATATCAAAATGGATAACTTCATCATTATTTTTCAATAGTTCAGCAAATAATGTCAAATATTGTTCAACTGAACAAGCACTTGTTTTTGGTAATACGCCAGTTTTAGCCACATACTCAAATATCATTTGTGGTGTAATATTAACACCATCAAGATAATCTTCTTCACCCAAAATAACATGTAATGGTGCAATAGATATTTTGTGTTTAGCAATTAATTCTGGCGATAAATCAGCAGTACTATCAGTAGATATAACAATATTGGACATAAAATTCACTCCTTAAAAAACATATTAGAATAATGATAACATAATTTTAAATATTTCGATATATTTTAGATAAAATTATTTGCATAATTTTTTAATATAATGACGTTCTTTCAAAGTAACTTTTCCATCAACGCTAATAATTAATAAACATAAAGAAATTAAATCCGCTACTAACGACTCATCTAAATAAGAAATGATTTTAACCATGTCTTGATTATATTTTTTAATCATTGAGCGGCCTTCTTTATCTTTTTTAAATGAAGTTTTAATTGTTTGAAAATCAAAATCATTTCCAAATGTTTTTACTAATGCTGGATACATTAATAAATATTCCTTTTCATCAATTACTCCATCGGACACTATCGCGCCTAAAATAAAGGCAACATAAGTTTCAATTGGATCAATCTCTTCAATACTTAAAGCATGTAATTTAGCTAATACTACTGCTGA
>CAKPAV010000418.1 GCA_934133115.1 uncultured Bacilli bacterium | reverse complement strand
TCTATGTTGATAAGCAAAAAATAAAACTTAAGTCTATCATTTTTGTCGAATTATAAAGAATTTTTTAAAAAAATTAAAAAAGTTCTTCCAATAAATTTGAAATGAGTTATAATTTAATGTGTGTAGCAATTCTCCGTAGCTACACACACAAGCCGGTCTATTATTGCCCTCATATATTATTTTACCCAAATAAAATAGGCCGGCTTACCCTTTTATGGGGCACACTTCATAAGAGGATGTGAACAGAATGCTCGAACGGCTCGAAGATGCTGCTACCATGTTACAAAATGGTGACATGAATGGCTTAAGGATTATCTACGAAAGCACGTGTAAGGGCATTTTTTCTTTTGTCTTTCCAATTGTAAAGAACAAAGTGGTTGCTGAAGACGTCATGCAAGCAACATACGTACAAGTATATGAAAAAATTAATTCTTACACGCCAGGTACAAATTTTCGTAACTGGATTTTAACAATTGCTAAAAATCTTGCTCTTTATGAGTTAAAGAAAGCAAAACGTGAAACCTTATCTGATGATAATGCTTACCTTGAACATGTTGGTGGTTACACTTATGATGAATCATTAGATACATCTACCATCGAACTAGCAAGCGAAATACTTTCTGAAGAAGATTTTAAAGTAGTAATGCTCTTTGCTGTAGGCGAATATAAGCATCGCGAAATCGCAGAAATGCTTAATTTACCTCTCGGTACCGTCACATGGAAATATAACAATGCCATAAAAAAATTAAAAGAAGCTATTAAGAAAAGCGAGGGGAAGGTTCATGAATAAAAAGAAAATCGAAAAAGCGTTACAAGAAGAAAGCAAACTAATGTACGCTAATGTATTTGATAATGTTTTAAATAAACTTAATATTGATCCTTCTACTTTTGATGTGCCGAAGAAAGCACCTTGGTGGAAATCTTTAAAATTTGTATCTTGCTGTTCAGCAGGACTTGCCACCGCTTTAATAATTACTCTTGCTATTACATTTAATATTAAAACTGACACTCTTAATTCTTATATAAATTTAACTTTACAAGCTAATAACACTTCTACAGAAAAGCCATCTTTTGCTTATTCTATGAGTGAGAAATACGCTGTTAATTACTTTATTGCTAAAAACGATGACGCTAAAATTATTGCTCATGGTTTAGAGTCCACTAATGAAACTAACGGATTAGATTTATGTGCTAATATTATTGATGCCGCTAGTAATACAGGCTTTATTGAACGCGAATCAAAAGCAAATATCATTACTATAACAGTTGATAGTTCTACTATCGACTATAGTAAAAGTGTTGCTAATAAGTTATATAACAGTATTAAAAACTACTGTAAAGCAAATTATATTTATGCAAGTGTAGAAATCGAAGATAAATCTTCTGATAATTCTAATAACATTAATGAAGAACGCTACGAAAAAATCAATCAAATCTCCCAATTAGCGGAAATATTCAATTATAATGATAATGATGAATTTACATTTCCTTATTATCTTGATTCTATTGATGATTGGATAAAAGAATTTGAAAATGCCACTGATGAAGATTTAGATAACTCTATTGATAAACTTGAAATGCTTAATGAAGCCTTAAAAAGTGATAAGGCCAAAAAACAATTTAAAAGAGAATCAAAAAGAGCATATGAATGTTATGAAAGTGGATTAGAAGAATTAGATTATTGTTT
>CAKPAV010000417.1 GCA_934133115.1 uncultured Bacilli bacterium | reverse complement strand
TCTTTGAATCTTATTGCACTTGTAGGTGCTTTCATAATAACTCCAATTAGTGATAAATCACCTCTGGTTGCACTTGCTGATAAATTATATAGTGCAAGTGAGGTTGAACCAGTTTTTAAGCCTGTTGCACCATTATATGTTCTTAATAATTTGTTGGTATTTACCAAAGAAGATTTACCGTCTCTTAAACTATCCATCCATATTGTAGTGTAATTTGTTATGCTTGGGTGATTATTCAAAAGTTCGCGAGACATCAAGCTTATGTCATATGCTGATGTAACATGGCCATCTTCGTCAATCCCATGACAATTTTTAAAACAGGTATCATTCATTCCAAGGCTTTTAGCTTTTGCATTCATTTGCTCAACAAATGCAGATTCACTTCCAGCAAGGTATTCGGCCATAGCCATTGTACAGTCATTTGCAGATACCACGCAAATTGCTTTTAGCATTTCATTTACAGTAAGTTCTTCACGCACATCTAACCAAATCTGGGAACCACCCATTGCAGCTGCATTCTCACTACAAGGAATTTTATCTTCCAATGATAACTTACCAGAATCCAATGCTTCCATTATAAGCAAAATTGTCATAACCTTTGTTACACTTGCCGGTCTTAGTTGCTCATGAGCATTATATTCATATAAAACTTCACCACTCTTTTGGTCAATCAAAATAGCTGCACCAGATTCCAACTTTAAATCAACACTTTCCGAGGTCGCGGTACTTGCCATAACACTATCGTCAGACCAAATATAATCACTAGCTGCAATAGAAAAAGGTTGAAAAATAAGCAAAGAAACAACTATAAACGCAAGAACCAAATTTATCTTTTTTCTAAACATTTCATTCCTCCTAAAATAGGTATTTTTATAATAATATGATTGCTTGAATGAAAAAATTCTTCCAATATCATATACAAAAAATAATTTATATAGTATAATGATTCAAGAAAATTTTTAGGAGGGTATATATGAAAAACTTGATTGATTCGTTTAGAGGATTTTGTATGGCTTTGGCAGATAGTGTGCCTGGGGTTTCTGGTGGAACTGTGGCTTTTATTCTTGGATTTTATGATAAATTTATAAATTCATTAAATAATATCATATCTGGAAGTAAAGAAGAAAGAATAGATGCGATAAAGTTTTTGGCTAAATTATTAGCTGGATGGGCAGTTGGAATGATTCTTGCAGTACTGTTTTTATCTTCCGCATTTGAAAGTCATATATATGCAGTTAGTTCTTTATTTTTAGGCTTTATTGTTTTTTCGATTCCCTTAATTATTAAAGAAGAAAAAGACAATTTGAAAGGTCGTTATCAAAATCTTATTTTTCTTAGTAATATATAAAATAATGAAATCACCAAATTTTATATATTGCTTTACAATTAATCTTATGCTATTATGATATTAGCAATGGCTAATTGTGAAAAAACAAGTTCTAACAGCTGTTCTTGGTAGGTCTGTACCACAGATTCAGTATATAAAATTAAATGTTTCTCAGGCATTCAATTTTATCGTTTGAACTTTTTTTATTAGAAAACTTTATATTTTAATCAAATTATATATTTTATAATAATTTGATTGCCAGTAGCAGCGTTTTAAACGTTGCTACTTTTGTTTTCTAACAAAAATATATTATTTAATTTTCTTGTATTTATTTTACATTATTTTTATTAACTATACAATAT
>CAKPAV010000416.1 GCA_934133115.1 uncultured Bacilli bacterium | reverse complement strand
CTATCTGGTTTTCTATTATCTAAATCAAGAGGTAATGTGATATTCTCTACTACATTAAGTATAGGTATTAGATTATAAAATTGATAAATTAAGCCTACCTGTCTTCTTCTAAATATAGCTAGTTTATCATCATCATAATTGTAAATGTTTTTTCCATCAATAAAAACCTTACCAGAAGTTGGTCGATCTACCCCTCCAATTAAATGAAGCAATGTAGATTTACCTGAACCAGATGCACCAACTATTGCGACAAATTCCCCTTTTTCTACCGAAAATGATACATCATCAAGTGCAATAACTTTAGTTGTACCACTGCCATAAACTTTTGTAAGATTCTCTACTCTTAAAATTTCCATATACGTTTCTCCCTTCTTACAACTTCATTATATACTTTCAAAGTTACAACTAAGTTACAAAAGTGAATTTTAATTTAATTATATCCTTTATTTACTATTATGAAAACAAATATACATAATAAAAAGACCAATTTTACCTAGCCTTTTATACTTCAAATATTATTTTACTTTCCTGATTTGATTACAACATGTGTAACTGACAACTTTAAAAAAATTACTGCTAATATTTACTAAATTACTTACTTAATATTTAGCATTTATTTTCTAATTTATATATTACCTTTTCTTTATTTTTATTAAATATCTCTTTTTCTCTATTTGCTTCTTTATTTAGTAATATTAATCTTTCTTTTTGATTGATACCTTCCTCAATTAGTTTTGCATTTTGAAATTCAATATTAGATAATATAGCTAATTCAACTGTTGAAGCATAATCTCTGATATTACCCTTCTTGTTAGGATTATCATCATGCCATTTTTTTGCACTTTTTCCAAATAATGCTACATTTAAAATATCCGCTTCTGATGCATAAACATAATTTTTTTGATCATTTGATAATTTAATTGGTAATAAATATTCCTTAATGGCATCAGTATGAATTAAATAATTTAATTTTGTTAGCATTCGTTTACCATGCCATTCTAATTGCTCTGATTCTTGAATTTTTAATCTTTGAAATTCTTTGATAATATACAATTTGATTTCAGGAGATATCCAAGAAGCAAATTCAAATGCAATATCCCTATGGGCAAATGTTCCACCGTTTTTTGTTGATTTTGTTTTAATGCCTATTGCATTAAACTCACTAATCCATCTTGTAGGTGACATTGTAAATGAATTTTTACCGGTTTCTGATAGTAGGGGTTCGAAATCGACCCCCCTAAATTCAGGATTATTCATTTTCTCCCACAATCCTAAAAATTCAAGAGTTGATCTAGTCCTCATCCAGTTTTTAACTACATCTTTAGGTTCCTTTGAATTTTTAATTCTTGCCAAATCTGTTAATGAAATATAATCATTATCTTCAATTCCTGTAATATTGATAGATAGTCCTTTTACTTCTATTTTTTCCATCGTATTCACTCTCCATCTTCATCAATTTTTGAAATTCTAATGGTATATCCCAATGGACCTAATATCTTAAATAAGCTCTTAATATTAGGTGGATATATACCTGCTTCTATTTTAGCAATTTTATCTCTTAACACATTGGATTTTTTTGCCATTTGTGCTTGAGTTAATCCGAGTTTATGTCTTAGCTTTATAAATTCAAAAATAAATTCTTGATTTAATTTTTCTTCACTTATAAATTCTTCTATTCTATCCATCGTTCAACACCCACA
>CAKPAV010000415.1 GCA_934133115.1 uncultured Bacilli bacterium | reverse complement strand
ATGTAGTTCTGAATCGGGTCCAATAATGGCTCCACTTTTAATAACGCTTTTTCCAGTAATAAATGTATTTGGGTATATTGTTACTCCAGGTTCAATAACTACTTCACTAGAAATAGTAACAGTTTCTGGAGAAATAATATTAACACCATTTAATAAATGCTTTTTATTAGTGGCTATTTTAATAATACTTTCAACAATTGATAAAGTATAAAAGTCATTAACATCATAGTAGAATTCTTCATTATTTGAAGAAAAAGTACGTACTATTAAGCCTTTTTTATATGCGTTTTCAACAATAATTGGTAAGTCGCATGGATTATTGTCATTAGGAAGTAAAGATTTAATAATGCTATTTTTAATACAATAAATACCTGTGTTAACTTCCTTAATTTCTAATTCTTCTTTTGAAGCTACATTACTTTCACGTATAGCTACCATTTGACCATTTTCACGGATAATACGTCCATAGTTAGATGGGTCTTTCATATGAATAGTTAATACAGAGACATCAGCATGAGAAGTAAGATGAAAATTCATAAAATTAATTAATTCTTGCTTATCCACTAAAGGGACATCACCAGGTAATATCAAAGAATATCCATCTAAATCTTTTATATCATTTAAAGCACAACGTAAAGCATCGCCAGTGCCTAAATGGGAAACTTGTAAAGCGTATGTCACTTGATTAGCAAATATTTCTTCAAAAATATTTTTACTATTTGAATCAACAACAAGAATCTTTTCATCAACACAACCATCAACAGTGTCAATAACATATTTAGCCATTGGTTTTTTTAGTATTAAATGTGCGCATTTTGGAAGTTGAACTTTCATGCGCTTTCCTTGACCAGCTGCAAGGACAATTGCATAATTTTTCATTTATTTTGCTCCTTGATCTATTTTATTAATTAATGTAACAAAATGTTCAATAATTTCATTAACAAGTTCTTTATTTTCGGCACAGCAACTAACACGAAGCAAGTTTTCAGTACCACTTGCGCGAATTACTAGTTGAATGTTTGGATATTGTTCTTTTATTCTATTAACTTCGTTTTTAACAATATCTTCATTAGCAATTTTTTTATCTTTGACTTTTAAATTTACTAGTTTATTAGGCCAAACCTCTAAGTCTTTAGTTAATTCTAATAAAGATTTATTTGTTTTGGCCATAATATTTAAAATCATAATTGCGGATAACATACCATCACCAGTTGATAAATGACGTAAGTTGATAATATGACCAGAGTTTTCTCCGCCTATAACATAGTTATGTAATTGCATTTCTTTTAAAACATTACGGTCACCAACAGTAGTGGTGCTTACTTTTATTCCTAATTTGTTTAATGAATTAATAATACCCAAATTAGACATAATTGTTAAAACAACAGTATCATTATTTAAATAACCATTTTCTTTTAAGTCTTTAGCAATAACGTAAATTAGTTCATCCCCGCTATGAAGAGTTCCATTTTCATCAACTGCTAAAACGCGGTCACCATCGCCATCAAATGCAAAGCCTACATTAAGATGATGTTCTTTTACAAATTTTTCGATTGCTTCAATATGTGTAGAGCCAACACCGGCGTTAATGTTTTTGCCATTTGGTTCATGAGCAATATATAATGCTTCTTTTAGATGAGGACGGAAAAACTCAGAAACAAAAGAAGTGGCTCCGTTAGCGCAATCAAATCCAACTTTTAAATTA
>CAKPAV010000414.1 GCA_934133115.1 uncultured Bacilli bacterium | reverse complement strand
GGCTATTTTAAAGCAGGAGAAGATTTAACTAAAACTAAATTTTCAATGGTTATTCCTCCACCTAATGTAACTGGTAAATTGCATTTAGGTCATGCTTCTAATACTACTATGCAAGATATTATTGCTAGATATAAAAAAGCTAAGGGTTTTGATGTTTTATGGGTTCCTGGCATGGATCATGCAGGAATTGCAACACAAGCTAAAGTAGAAGCTAAATTACGCGCTGAAGGAATTTCTCGCTATGATTTAGGAAGAGAAAAGTTCTTAGAAAAAGCTTGGGAATGGAAGAAAGAATACGCTGATTCTATTCATAAACAATGGGCTATTATGGGACTTTCGCTTGATTATTCCCGCGAAAGATTTACACTTGACGAAGGCTTAAATAAAGCAGTTAGAAAAGTATTTGTTGATTTATATAATAAAGGATTAATTTATCAAGGCGAACGTATTATTAACTGGGATCCAGTACAAAAAACAGCTTTATCTAATATTGAAGTCATTTATAAAGATGATGAAGGTGAATTCTTCTATTTTAAATATAAAATCGTTAACTCTGATAAATACTTAGAAGTAGCGACAACTAGACCAGAAACTATGTTTGGTGATACTTGTGTCATTGTTAATCCAAAAGATGAACGTTATAAAGATTTAATCGGACAAAGTGTTATTAATCCCGCGAACGGAGAAATTATTCCTATTTTAGGTGATGAATACGTTGATATTGAATTTGGTACAGGTGCAATGAAATGTACACCTGCTCATGATCCTAATGACTTTAAGATTGGCGAAAAGTTTCATCAAAAGCCAATTATCATTATGAATCCAGATGCCACTATGAACGAATTATGCGGCAAATACAAAGGTTTAGATCGCTTTGAATGCCGTAAACAATTAGTGGAAGATATCAAAAAAGATGGTAATTTAATTAAGATTGAAAAAATGGTTCACCAAGTTGGTCATAGTGAAAGAAGCGATGCGGTTGTTGAACCTTACTTATCTAAGCAATGGTTTGTTAAGATGCGTCCTTTAGCGGAGCAAGCACTTAAGAATCAAGAAGGACCAAATGCTATTGAATTCTTCCCAGAAAGATTTAACAAAGTATTTACTAGTTGGATGGAAAAAGTCGATGACTGGTGTATTTCCCGTCAACTTTGGTGGGGACATCGTATTCCAGCCTACTATCACAAAGTTACTGGCGCTGTTGTTGTTAGCGAAGAACCACCAATAGACATAGAAAACTATGTCCAAGATGAAGATGTATTAGATACGTGGTTCTCATCTGCTTTATGGCCATTTACAACTTTAGGCTGGCCAGAAAAAACAAGTGACTATGAACGTTATTTCCCATTAGATTTAATGGTTACTGCTTATGATATTATTTTCTTTTGGGTGTCAAGAATGATTTTCCAAAGTTTAGAATTTACGAAAAAACCACCATTTGAAAAAGTATTAATTCATGGTTTAATTCGTGATCCATTAGGTCGTAAGATGTCTAAATCTCTTGGTAATGGTGTTGACCCAATTGATGTTATTAATAAATATGGCGCCGATGCTTTAAGATACTTTATTACTACAACTGGTACACCAGGACAGGATTCACGTTACATTGAAGAAAAAGTCGAAAGTAGCGCTAATTACATTAATAAAATTTGGAATGCGGCTAGATTCGTATTAGCAAATTTGGGCGAAAACTTTAAATCTCATTCTATTACATTA
>CAKPAV010000413.1 GCA_934133115.1 uncultured Bacilli bacterium | reverse complement strand
GACTTGATCCTTCGCTTGTAAACACTTCATCTTTATTTGGACCAATAATAGATAGTTCTTTATCATTTTCAGGCTTGATCTCTATAGAATAATTTAAATATCCTATTTTAATGCCTTCGAAGTCTTCAATGTCCATCTTGTCATCTTGAAATCGATTAAAAACGAACATACTTGTTTCAGTGTCATAGTATCTTTCATATGCATTATCTATAAGAAATGTTGTTAATGAATCAGAATATGAACTTATTATATCTGTTGAAACTAGATTCATTTCATTGTTAAAAATATTTCTTTTAAGGACAAGTGACACTTTTTGTTTTGGATTAAATGTAAACTCTGTATTTGACAGAATTTCGTTGAAATTACTATCATGTCCAAAATAAATTTGTACAAGCTTATTCTTTTCGGATTTTGAAGTTGAAATAAATGCAACATCCCAATTGAATAATGAATGATCAATAGAAGATGATTCAAAACCGATTTCTAAAACATCATCGGCTTTATGGTTTTCTTTAAGTATAACTGTAATAGAAATACACAATATAATAGAAGCAATAGCAGTTGAAGGAACCATCCACCATATGTTTTTTTTCTTTTTTTCTTTTTGACAGTCTTTTATCATAGCTAAAATCTTTTCAGCGCCGATATCTGGAATTTTAATTTCTTTTACTGCATTTTTTATATTGCCATCAATATTTGTCATAATCTCACCTCCTTATCGAATTCTTCTTGCAAAAGCTTTCTACCTCTTTCTAATCTCTTTTTTACGGTTGATTCATTAATTTTTAAATTTTTTGCTATTACTTTGATAGATGATTCTCCTAGATAAAACATCTTTAATACAATTGCATATTTTTCTGAAAGTTTATTTAAGAAAAATAAGATATCTTTTTTTTCAACTAAGCCTTTTGATTGATTTATAAATTGTGTTTCTTTAGCCATAGTTGAAAGAACTTCTTTTTCTTTTTTCCTTTTTTTCAGTTGATTAAGGCAAAAATTTTTAGTTACAATTGCAAGCCAATTCATAATTCTTGAAGTGTCTTTTGGCGGAGTTGTATACAACTTCATAAAAACCTCTTGTATTACATTTTCGCTATCCTCCTTGTTTTTTAAGTAGGAAAAAGCAATACGATAAACAAAGGTCATGTATTCGTTGTATAAGATTGTAAAATAATCATCTGACATTTTGTTCATAACTTTTCCCTTTCACTTATAAAAACAATCTAATAGACAAAAAAGTGACAAAATTCAAAAAAATAATTATTTTGACTTTTAAACAAAAGCAAATAAAGATGTCACTTACTTGCAAAATATTCATCATATAAAGTATTATTTGCTATAAAATTAACAGCAAATTAAACAAAAAAGCATGCTATAGTAATCTTTTTCTCAATATGAATATTGATTATTTGTACTGTATATTAATTAAATAAAAAGACGATATTAAAAAAAATAACCGTAAACTGCGATTATTTTTTTCTAGCTACGCCGACAAAATCGACTTCTTGATACCAAAATGATTCGTTACCAAATAATTCTTCTAATTGATTTAAAGCGTAATCCATCCATTCTAATTGACTTTTATAATCCATATTAGTAGGCTCTTTATCTAAAAGATTTTTTAAATAATTTCTGCGATAAGCAAATCTTTCTTCAAATATTTCCATTCTTTGATCAAAATCTAAACCGGATATTTCTTTGACATAATTGAACATTTTAATATTTTTATATCCAGAGGTAAATAATTG
>CAKPAV010000412.1 GCA_934133115.1 uncultured Bacilli bacterium | reverse complement strand
CAAATCAAACTCTAAATTTAAATCTAATGTTCTTACTATAATTAAGTTACCATCCATTAAATAATTATTATTTGGTAATAATACTTCATCAAATACCAAAACAAAACGAGTTGATGTACAAAAAAACATATATGCAAGCTAATTATTATTAATTTATTATAGAAAATAATATAATTATTAAACAATTCTTTTATTAATCCAAATTCTTACAAACTTTAATATATAGATTTCTTAACGCTCGTGTATATGCAACATATTTTTCATTTTTGTCCATATCATCTTCTATAACATAAACAGTATTAAATTCTAGTCCTTTTACAAGGTTCACTGGTAAGACATTTATTTTTTGCAAATTTATTTCCAACGAATTTGGTACAAAATTAATAATTTTAGAGTACTTATTAATTATAGGTAAAACAGATTTTTCTTCCTTGTATACTATAGCAGTTGTTCCATTCATTTCTACGCTAGAAAGACTATCAATTTCTTTCACAACACCTTTAACACCAACTGGAAGAATATTCATATTCAATCTATCATTTACATACATTGTTATTTCATTTGCATTTCGATAGTTTTGCTTTAGTTCAAAAACTTTTGAAAATTGCAAATTCAACTCATCAAAAGTTTTAATTCCTTTTTCTTCAAGTGCTTGATTAATGTCACCAAACATATTTAATTTCACCTTTGGAAATGCATCTAGCAAAGTATTGATTTCAAATGATGAATAATTTTGATATTCATCAAGAAATACAAATTGATAATTTTGCTCTACTCCATTATTAATTCCATATAATTTCTTCAATGATTTTAAAATATATATATTTTCAAAATCATATTTTTTATTAACATCTAAATTGTATTTTTCTTTAAATATATCTATGCAGAAATATAGTTTTAATAAAATAGTATTTTCATTGTTATTTTGCATAACATAATTAATAATTTTATCAACTGTGTATATTGTGATTAATTGTTCAAATTTAAATTCATCTGAAAGGAATTCTGAATTAGGCGGAAGTTTTTTAACACCATTATGGTTAATAATAAATTCTAAAAAGAATTCGTATTTATCTAAATCAATAATGTTCTCATTCTTATTTTTAGAAGAAGAAATTAAAATATTTAATGCCATCCTAATTGAACTGATTGAATAATTCAAAAAAGATCTATTAGTAATATAGCTAGTTTTAACCTTAGTATTTTTTATAAAAACATCTTCTATTTGATTATCTATGATATCAATAGTATTTAATTTATATTTCTTTAAATATCTATTAATATAGTCTACAACCCATTCTTTAAATGTATGATTTTCTATATTTGCATCTACCAATTTTTCAAATTCGATATATTTCTCATCAGTAAAAAAAGTACTATTAGAACTCACACTTACATTTGAATTATTAATTTCAAGTCCATATATTAGTTTGTTACGCTTACAATATTTTTTAATTAATATATCAATTGTCGTATGATATGTATAGTTATTAATATTCTCTAGATTCTTAGATTCAATAAAATTATGATTCATTGAAATGAATAAATCATTTGGTGATATCATCCATACATTTTTTAAATCAAAATTAGAATCTTTTGAAATTAAATTCAATATTCTATATATAATAATCATAGTTTTTCCAGAACCTGCAACACCATTAACAATCAAATTACTTAACAAATCATATGTAATAATTTCATATTGCTTTTGTTGAATTGTTGCAAGAATATCGTGCACTGTGCTTGTA
>CAKPAV010000411.1 GCA_934133115.1 uncultured Bacilli bacterium | reverse complement strand
CTTTATATGAAGGTAAAGACAATGAAGGTAAAGATAGAAAAGTTTATCCAGTTGGTTTAAATTCTTATTTTAGACAGGATGCTAAACTAATTTATCAAAAAGGGTTAACATTTGATGAAACTGGGAAAAACAATCTTTTAAATTTAGATGCAGAAGAACTTGAAACTTATATGTCTCAAGCAGATGCGTTAATGATAGAAGCTAAATTTAAAACAAACCTTCCAAAAGAACATCGGGTGCGGGGAAAATATTGGCTTGATATTGTTATTGCTGTTAAAGATGGGGATAAAACAGTAAATGAATTTGAAGAATATCTCCCAAACATTAAATTGTCTGAAAATGAAGCAGTAATTTCATATAAAGAAGTTGTAGAAAAATTAAAACAATATTGGTTTATTGAACAAACTCAAACTGTTGAAGGAGTTGAAAAAGCTTTAAAAGAAGCCAAGGAAGAAACTAATAAAATTAGTAACCTTTATCAAAAGAATTTAAATAATAATGGTAATTCTTCTGCGGAAATTAAAGCCATTAAAGATATTGCTACTGCTTTAGAGGAATTTTCATCAATTCAAGCAGATAATATGTTAGAAAAATCAAAAGAATATATTGAAAAATTAGACTCTAAAGAATATGTTGTTCCAAAACCTAAATATCAGACTTTTACCATTTCAAGCGAAGAAATGACGGGTGATCCGCATAGATTTTACGATTGGTCTAATCAATATATTTTTTGTCCCATCAACACAAGTAACTTTCTCCATTTGGAATCTATAGTTTTTCAATCTGAAGATTTCGTTGATGAAACAAATATTCCCTTAGCAACATTAAAAGGCAATAATATTTTTGTTCAGAACATTGAAATATATGGTGTTAGAAAGATTGAAGCGACTAATGGGGATTTTAAATTACAAGTAGGAACCCCACAAGGAGCAATTTTTTATAGCACTGATGAATCAAAAACTCTTGAGATTTTAGGTAAAACAACAAAAGCAGATGTTGATATTTCTGTAAATACAAATTATTATTGGTTTGTTGAAGATATGAGTATTACATCAAGTTCAAGTAATTTTAATTATTATGCGGGAGCTGGTTGGCGATGGTTAGAGTCAACAAAAGGTAATGATAAAAGTATTATAATTAAAGGTTCAGAGAATTTATCATATGAGAATCGTTATAAATGTATCGCCGCATATAAGCAATCTGTTATATTAAAAGCAGATATCACTATTTATAATTATGCGGTAAAAAGAAAATTAGAAATTAAATCAGATATTGGAACTTCTTTTAGTTTTGATAGAGGTATTCCTACTTTAACTTGCTATGTAAATGATAAATCAAAGAATTTTGAAGAAGAATATCCTGATGAAGATTTTAAATTTATTTGGTCTGTTATAGAAGACACGAAGTCTACAATTACTTATGATAAAACTTTAGACGAACTCCAAAAAGAACTTAAAGAGGTTAAAGACTCTACTATTAATGCTGATTTAAAAGATAATGAAAAGAAAATAGCAGAAAAAGAAAAAGCAAATAAAATAACTGCGTTAAAACAACGGATTTCCGCGTTAGAAGTTGATGGTTTAAAGTTTGATAAGAATGTTATGCGTTATCCTATAAGTTCTGTAAATAAGATTGCCAATATTAAATGTGGAGTGTTTTTAAAATTCAAGGATGAAAAAAAATACCAATCTATTGGTACAGCAAGTATAGATTTACAAAATAATTCTGAAGCAACCCCAACAGAGTATTATATTC
>CAKPAV010000410.1 GCA_934133115.1 uncultured Bacilli bacterium | reverse complement strand
ATTATGGGTAATAATAATAACAGTAATATGATAATGTCTTGCTTCATGTTCAAGTAAAGCTAAAATTTGTTTACCAGTTTTATAATCTAAAGCACCTGTTGGTTCATCACAAAGTAGAATCTTAGGATTTTTTGCAATAGCGCGTGCAATAGCCACGCGTTGTTGTTCACCTCCTGATAATTGGGAAGGAAAGTTTTGTAAACGTTCTTTTAAACCAACATTTTCTAAAATCTTTGCAGGAGCATAAGAATCCTTACATAATTGCACCGCTAACTCAACATTTTCTAAAACAGTCAAATTTTGTACTAAATTATAAAATTGAAAGACGAATCCTATATCATTTCGACGGTATTTAATTAAATCTTTACCTGTTAATTTAGCTACATCTACACCATCAACAATTACTTCACCTCTAGTAGGAGAATCCATGCCTCCTAAAACATTTAAGCAAGTTGTCTTGCCAGCACCACTTGGTCCTAATATTACCACCAATTCACCTTTATCTATAGTAAAATTAGTGTCATTTAAAGCATTAATAGAAATATCACCCATTTTATATATTTTAAAAACATTTTTAAATTCAATGTAAGCCATATCTTTTCCTCCTAGAAATCAATTTCTAATCCATCATAAGTTACAATAACATCTTCTTCTTTAGCAACTGGTGCAATTTCATCATAAATTGCTCCGCCATTATGCGAAAAATGATTAGAAACTTTAATTGTTTTTGCATCAATTATTCCATGTCTTTTTAAATCATTAAACAACATAATATTAACATCTAAACTCATATGTCTTCCGTTATTTAAGCCCCACTTCTTTTGTAAAGCTCCTGTACAATCTAAAGATATCAAATCAATGTGTTTAACATTATTAAATATATATTCCATAGTCTCATTAGAAAAATAGCCACTATCATTACCATATAATAAAACTTTTCCATCATTCAAATCCTTAATAAGATAAACAAATGGTGAAGATTTAGGGTCATGACTTGCAGGAAGTGGAATAACTTCATAGTGACTAAATTTAATTATTTTAAATTTTTTCACTAATTCTACTCCACCAGTATTTTTCATATTATTTTTTTCAAAAAGCTTTTTAAGTGTAAAATAAGCACTTTCTCCCGCATAATAAAATAATTTATATCCTGGAGCGTGATTATAGTCATCACGAACGATCATTATATCTTCTGGATAGAAATGATCACTATGCGAGTGTGTAATCAAACAATGATGAATACGTTGAAAATCAATATCATATGTATTAGCGTGCACTAAAGTATCAGGTGGAAAATCAATTAATAAATCATCATTGATTAAAGCTTGTGAACGCGTACGAATATTTTTACCTTTAAATGCTCTAGCTTTTTTGCATGTTTCACATTCACAAAATAAAGATGGTATTCCTTCATAAGCCGCTGTGCCTAAATATTTAATTTTCATAAAACCACTCCAATCAACAAAAAAATAGCAATAAAGTTTAATCACAAACATTATTATAATTAATTATAATAAAAACAATAAAATCCTTGCAAGAATAATAAGAATTATTGCGCAAATTGTCGTTACTTTTTTGCTTTTTTATGATTATAGTGCTAGTCACAATATGGTCCACCACTAGCTAATGTATACTGACGTGTAAATTCAGTCCTATTAGCGTGAGCCTATCATAATCTAAAGCACACATTGCTAGGATATATTTTTCTAATCCTAATTTTTTCATTAAATAACAAATTCCACAAGTATGGAATGTG
>CAKPAV010000409.1 GCA_934133115.1 uncultured Bacilli bacterium | reverse complement strand
ACATATGAAGGTGGGTTATACACTTTTGATTATAGTAAGTTAATAAAAATGAGTGAGAATGTTAGCAAAGTAAATCTACATGAAAAATGTAATGCTTTAGGAATTGAATCATTATCTAGATTAAATAATGTTTTAGAGGTAACTATTCCTTCTAGCATCACAAATATGGAAGAAGGAGTGTTCTTTGAAGCCCAATTCTCTAAAGTCAACCTTAACGCTAATATCGAGCAAATACCATTTAATACATTTAAATTTTGTCGAAAATTAAAAGAAGTAACTTTACCAAGTTCATTAACTATGATTGGAAATTATGGATTTTATCGTTGTGAAAATTTGACTTCGATTACTTTCCCGGATTCGCTTACTGAAATCGGTGAGTTCTCATTTGCTTATTGCTTTGCTTTAAAGCAATTTAACATTTCTTCAAATTTAGAATTCATTGGATATGGCGCTCTAGATGAAATGACTGAACTAGAAGAATTCGTTGTTTCTCCTCGAAATACACAATATCGAGTAATTGAAGGTTCACTTTATAACTATGATTCGACTACTTTAATACGTGTTCCTCAAACAAAAAAGGCTATAATGATTCCTAATTTTGTAACAACAATTGGTTCAGGGGCTTTTTATAAGTGTCAAGAAATAACACAAATGCAATTACCTAATAAACTAGAAACTATTGAACAACACGCTTTTTATTTTATGAACCAAGTGACTAAATTAAATATTCCAAGTTCCGTAACCACAATTGAGGCATCAGCTTTTGACACTATGGAACAATTAAGTTCGATTACTATTCCGGATAGTATAACCGTTTTAGCGGATAATCTATTTGCATATTGCACAAACTTATCTGAAGTTAACTTACCTAAAAATCTAGAAACGATAGGTAAAGAAACATTTTATTCTTGCGAAAGTATTATTGATATTACTTTCCCAGTATCTTTAAAAGAAGTTGGTTATCATGCCTTTGAATTATGCTCTAATTTGGAATCAATCCATTATAATGGCACGGAAGCTCAGTTTAATAAAATCAATCTTCGTGATAGTGGTATTCCAAGTTCTGTTACTGTTTATTGTAATGAAGATTAATTAAAATAAATAAAAATCACAGCCAAGTTTAATTAATAATGACTGTGATTTTTTAATTTGAGTTTTTTCTATTCGATTATTGTTTTTTAGATAATTTGATAATAGTAGTAATTAACATATATACGCCTAATATAGCAAGTAATGCACCGAAGATTACCCATAAGTAATTACCGAATTCAGCCCATAATAATAACATTAATCCTAAAGTAATTAAAATAAGTGCAACAACAAGTTCACTAATGCCAGCAGTTTGATGCTTTTTGATTAATTTAATAACTGCATCTATTAAGGTTAATGCGCCAACAGAAATAATAGCAACTTTAATAATCATTGTTAATGGTGTTTGAATATCTAACTTGTTTGCAAGCATTGCAATTGAGACACCAATTAATACTGTTCCCCATAATGCACCAGGCACTAATAAAGTGCTTTTTGATGACTCTGATAAACTTTTAGTGAATGAGAAGATTCCCAGGATAAGTACTGCAATACCAATAATGATGTTAACAATACTTGGTTGAATAATTGAACATGCAATTAGAATACCAATAATAATAAATAGAATAGATTCAACTAACGTATAAGCTTTTTGTTTACTCATAAAAACACTCCTTTCTGTAAATGCAAAATTAAATCGATTCTCTGTTTAGTCTTTAAAAATAAACTTTCA
>CAKPAV010000408.1 GCA_934133115.1 uncultured Bacilli bacterium | reverse complement strand
TGTCATAATGTAGGACTTGATTATGTATCATGTTCACCTTATAGAGTTCCTATTGCTAGACTTGCTGCTGCACAAGCTGCAATAAAAAGTGAAAAATAGTTTATAAGCTTAGATAGAAATGTCTAAGTTTTTTTAATTATTATAAATGCTACGTATATAGAAAAAATAATAATTGTAGAGGAATATCCTTAGATATTGAAAAACTCTACCATGCGGAAACTAAAAAAATAAATGAAGAAATTAGCTACCTGTCTTTAAGATCACAATTTGCGACCTTAAACAAAAATAATAATTTATGTGGAAAGTATTATAAGTATTTACCATATATTTTAATTAAGTAATGTATAATGATGTTATAATGATTGTTAGCATTTAAAGTAAATATAGAAATCATAGATGCTTTTGTAAAAATGAAAAATATGAGTTTTAATTAAAGTAAAATTTAATAGTATTAATATAATAAAGTATGTTATAATACTTATATAAATTGGAGGAATTTTTAATGATTGAAATTGATAGAGATATTATAAATAATTCTAAATATATTATACAATTTTATAAAGAAAAAGATAAAAAAATAACTAATCTAGAATTACAAAAGTTAGCCTATTTTTTAGAAGCAATATATATGGTTTGTGAAGATGCTTTATATCTATATAATGAAGATTTTTCAGCATGGAACTTTGGACCAGTTAATTTAGTTATTTATAATAAGTATAAAAAATTTGGAAATTTGCCAATAGACCTCGAAGAAAATATTGAAATTAATCCAATTAATAAAAAATATATTGAAAATTTGTATAATTTGTTTAAAGATTTTAATGCTACACAACTTGTAAATTTATCTCATTCGAAAGGATCTCCATGGTATGAAATATATAGTGAGAATGATGGTAAAATACCTAGAAATGAAATAATTGATAAAAGTAGTACTAAAAAATGGTTTTCTAATTTGGTGGTTAAAACGGATGAAAAATAAAAATCAATATATCTTAAAATTTAAAAATAAAAAAAATTTACTTGTCAATAAATTAAATGAAGAGACCATAAAAAATAGTATTGATGATATAGAACAAATTTCTAGAAAATTAAAAAGATTACAAAAAATAATTAACAAATGTGTGACAATAAATGAACTAAATAATATTCAAACATTAAAAGAGTTATCAGATGATTTAGGATTAATAAGTTTAAATTCAATAATAATTGATGACTCAAATATAAAACAAAATGTTGAGGAAACCAATAGATTATATAGAGAAACTGAAATTTTATTTTTCAATAAAAAAATTGATTTATTAAATGAAAAAATAAATAACTATGATGCTAAAATTGATGATTCTTTAAAAAAATCCGAGGAAAATATTAAAGATATTACTGGCGGAACTTTATTTAGTATAGCAAGTGTATTTTTGGGAATTTCTCTTACTAGCGCTTTAGTGTCTGGTGTAGGAATTATAAACGAAAATTATATTATTTTATATTTTATCACATGCTTATTAATAAGTATTTCAACTGTAGGAATTTCTGCAATATTGATACGAAAATTTGATAAAAAATCAATTGCAATTTTGTTAATTATAGTATTTATTTCAATAGCATGGATGTTTGCTGCAAAATTTAGTTATAAAAACTCAAAGAAAAAACTATATAATTATTTTGAAATTGAAAAAATGGAAAAATATCATCAAACTTAGATAGAAATGTCTAAGTTTTTTTATGCTAAAATTATTGAAAAAATTGTATTCTTAAAAAATATATTAAA
>CAKPAV010000407.1 GCA_934133115.1 uncultured Bacilli bacterium | reverse complement strand
TCACCTTGAGAACGATTTTGTTCAATATTTAATTTCATAAAGCATTATTTGATATAGCCATAATGATACAGCTTTATCTTGAAAACCCTTTCATACTTATTTTAATAAAAGTCTTAAATATGAAAATGGCAAAACTGATATTTTTATCTTTTTTGATACAAAACCAAAAAATAAGCAATATCTCTTGCTTTAGTTGTTACATAAAGATTAAAAATTGCGATCAATTAATTATATTTTTACTTATCAAACTGTTTCTTATATTGCAAAGGGCTCATTCCATAGTACTTTTTAAACGCATTAGAAAAATGATAGATATTTTCATACCCTAATGAAAACGCTAAATTTGTTATAGTTCCGTAGTCACTTTCTAGCATTTCAACTGCTTTTTCCATACGAACTTGTGTAACATATTGCATCGGCGATACCCCAATAGTTTTAATAAAAATGTTACGAAAATATGATGTGCTATAACCAGATTTTTTAGCCAGTAATTCATTAGATAATGGTAAAGATATATTTTTATCAATATATTCTAATATTTTTATCATATCCTCTTTTTTAGACGATGGATGATATTTTTTACTTAAATTACCGGTGAGCAATTCATATAAAATTTCATATGTATATTTCAACATGATAAATTCTTTTATTTCTTTATTATTTAATAAATCATATTCATAATTAGCAAATATTTTTAATAGTTTTTCTTTATGTTGGTATTTAAACATTTTTATTTCATCTATATCAATATTTCCTTCAAACTCTATAGAATAAAAGTGTCCTTCAATCTGTGATTTCCAAGAATAATTACAATCTTTAGGTAAAAAAGCAATATTTTCTGCATTCGAAATATATGTTTTATGATTAGAAGAATAAATAGTTTCTCCCTCGAATTTAAATATAATTGCATGATTAGTTCTATTTACTCTCCTGCCACCTGACCCAGCAGAAGAAAATGGACAAGTTATTGATTTCACATTGCTAATAAAAATATTTTCCATAAGTTATCTCCAAATTCATAATAAAACATAAAAAGAAAAAAAGCAAATTTTATAAAAATAAACATTATTTGTATTTTAAAAACATCCTCACTTTTTATACTGGTTTTATAGGAAAGGAAAAAATTTATGGAAAACGAATTTAAAGACAAAGTTGTAATTGTTACAGGAGGAGCAGGTGGTATTGGTTCAGATTGCGTTAAAGAATTTGCAAAATGTGGCGCTAAAGTGGCAGTTGTCGATTTCAATGAAGAATTAGGCAACAAAGTAATTGAAGAAGTAAAAGATTTTGGTGGAGAAGCCAAACTTTATGTTGTTAATATTTTACATTCTGAAGAGGTCAATGCTTGTGTTGATCAAATCATTAAAGATTTTGGAAGAATTGATATTTTAGTTAATCTTGCTGGTGGTTCAGCAAGAAAAAATCGTCATTTATTTTATGAACAAAGTGACGAAGTATTCCAAAATATTATTGGGGTTAATTTATTTGGTACATTTTATTTCTGCCGTAAATGCACACAATATATGATTGAAGCAAAGCATGGTGGTAAAATCATTAATACTTCTTCCGTCGTTGGATTAGAAGGACATGTTATGCATAGTGAATATGGTGCTTCTAAAGGTGCAGTATTATCCATGAGCAAATCAATGGCTAAAGAAGTTGGTAAATTTGGAATTAACGTGAACTGCGTATGTCCAGGTATGATTCCAACACAAAACGCCACTGGCGGAGATTTAAGTCATACTAACTATTTGCATATGACACC
>CAKPAV010000406.1 GCA_934133115.1 uncultured Bacilli bacterium | reverse complement strand
ATTCTACTAGAATTTATTCGAGTAAATTTTTCTACATAAAAAGCAGAGTGCAAAAATCACCCTGCTTTAAATATAACTAAGCTATGTAATATAAACCTTTAACTAATTCTAACGATGTAGTAGCTGAGGAAGAAGTAGATAATGTTCCATAATTACTACCATAGCTAAGTACACAGTACGATAGATTTGACATTGTTATTTTCATGCCAGCAACAATATTACTAGATGAATCAACAACATTTAAATAATAGCCAACAGATAATCTTCCAACACTAGGAGTTGATACTTTTGCAGTACCTGATGCAGTTGGCTTTTGTGCCATATCAGAAGTACCATAACTAAATAACAATCCACCGCTAAAAGTAAAAGTGCCATCAAAGTCTAATAAGCCATTACCACTACGCGATGGACCTTGAGCAAATACTACGCCACCGGTCATATTAATGCTACCATTAGAGTCAATTACGTCCCCGTTCGCAGTTATATAAGTAACTCCACCAGTGATGTTTAATTGTTCTTCATTTGCTCTTTCATCGCCACCAGCAGCATTAATACCATCATCAGAACTATTGATTTCGTTTGTGCCACCATTAATATTAATAGTGAATCCTTCAAATCCTTCATAAGAGTTTGTGATAACAGTATAACCACCATTAATAGTTAATTCCTTATCAGCATGGACGCCATCATCATCAGTATAAATTTCAATATTCCCACTATTTATTGTGACATTTCCTAAACCATATTCACCAGTTTCTAGTTGAACATCGTTATTTGCGTGAATGCCATCATCATGCGATTTAATGTTAATATTACCAGAAGTAATTTCAATAATATTATCAGCTTTAATACCTTTACAAGAATAATCAGCTTTGTTTGTATTACCATCATCCATTCCACCGCCTGGACCACCAGGACCAAATGAAGGTGTCGAATAAGTAGTCCAAGAACCACTTAACAAACTACCAGAAGCACGGCTAATTCTAAACATATCATTTGATGTAGGAATAGTCATATTTTCACTCTTATAAGTATAACTATCTATTGAGTTAGTTGTTTGTGAAGAATTAAATGCGTAAAATGTTACACTTTGAGCACCGCTAGGAACATCAACAGAATAATAAGTATAACGATTAAATCCACCAGAAGTGCTTAATGATTTCATATTTAAAAAAGAAGAAGTACTAGATGTAGTAAAGTAAGCAGCAAAGCGATAACTAGATGAACTTATTGTTGAAGAACTAAGCGCTAAATAAAGTGTAGAATCACTAGTTTTACTTACTTCTTCCGAATATTCAGAATATTGTTCTGTTAAAATGGTAATACTTGGTGTTGTAGAGGCATCACCAATATAAACATTTCTAGCGGCATCAATTGCATCACATGCTGAATATAAATTTAAAGTTCCATCTAATATAGTAATATTTCCTTTTTCTTTTCATTTAGAAGATAAACTAGAATTAGAAGTCTTTAAGGCATCACCTTGAGTAGAAATTGCCGTTATTGTTCCTGATTCAATTATTAAAGAATCATTTCCTTTAATAGCGTTATTTGGTGCTTTAACGGATAATTCAAGATTTTTAATTTTTAAATCATCTTTTGTGCCAATGCCATTATTATAACTAGAAGTAATAGATAATGAACCTTTACCTTTTAAGTCCATGTCAATTGCGGAATATAAGCAAGCATTACTTCCATCTAATGTATCATCATTAGATGTCCTTAAATCAAATAAGTAGTTTTTACTACCTTTTTTAGCGCTAATAT
>CAKPAV010000405.1 GCA_934133115.1 uncultured Bacilli bacterium | reverse complement strand
GCGCTTGCTTCGGGAGCAAGAGGTCGTGCGTTCGATTCGCATCGTCCCGACCATTTAGATTGAATTAGTTCGATTCCAGCATTTGGTTCGAACTTTTTTATTGCTCATATTTATTGCTCACTTTTATTGATTTATTGCTCACTTTTTGATATTATGAATGTGAGCAATAAAAGGGGATGGTCTTATGGATATAGAATTTTTTAAAGAACTTATTCAGTATGAATATGAAAAAGAATGGATTGAGTTTAAAGAAAATTGGTATAACAGAGAAGAAATAGGAGAGTACATTTCGGCGTTATCGAATGTTGCAACTATTTGTGGTGTACCATACTCTTATATGATATGGGGCATAAAAGATAAAACACATGAAGTAATAGGAACATCATTTAATTTTGATAAAGAAGAAAAAGGTGAGTCTTTAAAACATTACCTATCTAGAAACTTAACGCCTTCTATTTTATATACTTTTGAAGAACTTGAATATTTAGAAAAAAGAGTTGTTATTTTAACAATATCAGCAGCCAAATTGGTTCCAACAGAGTTCAATAAAGAAAGATTTATAAGAATAGGATCTAGTAAAGAACAATTAAGAAAATTTCCTATTATTGAAGCATCATTATGGGAAAAACTTAGAAAAGTTAATGATTCCATTTTAAATCACGAAGCTCCAAGACAAGATTTAACTTTTAATAAACTACTCCTTTATTACATGACAAAAGACTTACCTTTAAAAACAAATACTTTTAAAGAAGATTTATTCTTTTATGTACCTAATACTAAAAAATATAATCTCTTAGCGTATTTAATGGCAGATAAGAATAATGTAATTATGCGAGTATCTGTCTTTGAAGGAACAAAGAAGTCAGATAACCTTTATTCAATTAAAGAATTTGGAAATCAATGCATAATTTATACAATCGATCAAGTCCTTGAATACTGTAATATCATTAATGTGATGCAAAATGATGAATCTAATAGAGTTGTAGAAAGAAAAGAAATTCCTCTTTTTGATTCTAAAGCTTTAAGAGAAGCAATTCTTAATGCATTTATTCATAATGATTGGTTAGACTTAAATGCTCCGATGATTTCTGTTTTTAATGATAGAATTGATATATTATCATATGGAACACTTCCTAATGGACAGACTATTGAAGGATTTTATGCCGGAAAAAGTAAGCCGAGATGTAGGGAACTTTCTGATATATTCTTGCAATTAAGAATTAGTGAAAGATCTGGCCGAGGTGTTAATAAAATAGTGGATGTTTATGGCAAAGATGCATTTACTTTCGGACAAGATTATATAAAAGTGTCGATTAAATACAACCGCCTTCTTGCTCACAAATCAAAAAAATGTGAGCAAGAAAGTGAGCAAGAAAAAAATAAAAAAATAAGTAAACCTCAGTTAAATATGAATAGAATTGTTTCCGAAATGCGAAATAATCCTAGTGTTACTACGATAGAATTAATAAATATTTTAGGATTAAAAAAGACATCAATTCAAAAATATATTCGTATATTACAAGAAAACGGAGTAGTTAAACGTGTTGGCGCAAATAAAAACGGATATTGGGATGTTTTAAAATAAAAAATAGTGGAGATAAGAAAATGGAAATAACAGTAAAACAAACAATTGAATATGAAAATTATAAAAAAGAATTTTTGATAATGATTGGGATTTTTAGCATCGTAACTATATTATTTGCTATACCTTTTTTGACTTTATATTTTACTAAATCTGATAATAGATATTTAATGGCTTTTATAGTGTTTGC
>CAKPAV010000404.1 GCA_934133115.1 uncultured Bacilli bacterium | reverse complement strand
CAAAAATTCCCTTTTCACATTTATTGGTAATAAACATTGTAAATGAATTTCTGAAATTAACAAACTTTTGTCTTAAATAAAATCTATCATTAAACCACTCATTAAAATTTTTGCCATAATCATAATTTATTTCTCCGTCTTGATTTATAAAAGGCTTATATTGAGCTAATGTTCTATTTTCTTGTTTTGAAAGATTTTCTTGACTTATATTGCTCATTGGAATAAACAAAAATACGAAAAATATGGTCAAAAAGATTATTTCTATTCTTGATTTGCCTTTTACTGTTTTAAAGTCTGCTACATAATTTGATAATTTATATGCAAGTAGATAGGTTAAAATTAAGATTATAACAAATACTTTGAAGTCAAACTTTATTGCTGTCCTTGCGTTTAAAGTTTTCTTATATTCCAAGTTTATAACATTATTATCAGGATAAATTATAAGCGAATTATTTTTTATGCCTAATTCCCCTGTCGAATTAGAAAACTGTTTCAAATCATCAAGATTGTATTTGCCATTTCTTAATGTAACATTTGATATTTCAATTGGAGAATTATCTTCCAAGCCGGTTATAATAAATTTTATACGTTTAGGAAACCTAGACCTTTTGACATTAAAACTTGCGTGAGTATCTTTACTTAAATCTAAAATAATATTTTGAGTTTTGATTTTATTAAATTTGTCATTATCTTTTTTATTTAGTTGAACTTCAATATTACACTGTCCTTTGCCTTTTATATCAAAATCGACAGACATTGGTTTAAATATTAGCCATAGTTTATTTGTTGCAATAATAGTAACAATTGTTATAATTATCGCAATTATTGTTCTCTTTTTAATCAATTAAAACCTCTCAGCATCTTTTAATTATTTAATTTGCAACAGTGAAAAATACCTTACAATTTATCTATTTTGTAAGGCATTTTTAAAAGGTTGATTGTTATTGAGTTTTAAGTAGATAATGTTTTAATAAATCCATAACATTTTATATTTTTTAGAAAATTTTGCATGTTATTTTGTTTGTGATATTGTGATTTTGGCAGTTTTTTAAAAGTCGTTTTACAAAATAGATAAATTGTAAGGCGTTCAAAATGTATCGGATTAACTGTTGTTACTGCATTTGGGGGTTATAGTATAAAATTGTTATATGAGTAGTCAATTTCGTCTTGCTCAATTCCTATGTATCTCAATGTAATTTGTGGGCTTGAGTGGTTAAATATTTTTTGCAGTATCACAACATCTTTAAATTGTTGATAATGATGATAACCAAACGATTTCCGCATTGAGTGAGTGCCGATTTTTTCCTGTAATTTTGCTTTTTCGCAAGCATTTCTAATAATATAATATGCCGTTACTCTATCTAATCTATGCCCCCAATGCGACAAAAACAACGGTTCATTATTCTTTCTGCCTTTAATAAATTCTTCTAACAAAGGTTTTAATTTTGCATTGATTGGAAATTTCTTAAATTTACCTGTTTTCTTTTCTGTTATTTGTATATGAGATTTGTTTCTTACATCACTCACATTTAAGTTCAGAATATCAGAAATCCTAAGTCCGCAATTTGTACCAATTACAAAAAGCAATAATTCTCTTGCTCCTTGCTTTACTAATATTTTTTCAACCTTTTGAATATCTTTTTTGTTTCTAATAGGTTCTACTGTTGCCATTTTGTAATCCTCCTTTTTAATTTAATTAAAAATTACAAAATGAAGATTTTGGTAGAAAATGGCAAGCATTGATATTGTGTTCTCACCTCATGACAAACTAATAATAA
>CAKPAV010000403.1 GCA_934133115.1 uncultured Bacilli bacterium | reverse complement strand
AGACATTGTTAATGGTTCGCCTTCAGTAAGATAATAAATATTTTGAATAGTATTAACATCAACGGATTTTACGTGTCCTTCACTTGCTTTTAATTGTTCATAGAACTTTGTTAATTGTTCAGACTTACTAGGTTCAGCACTAGTAGAGTTAGATGTAGAATTAGAAATACTAACGCTAGTACTTGGAGTACTTGAAGGGACGGTAGATGGATTTTCGTTGTTACAAGAAACTAGTACTAACAATAAAGAAATTAATAATATTTTTTTATTCATTTTATGTATTTACCTCCTTTTATTTAACATAGCAACAATAATTTGTTATTGCGCAAGGAATTGATAATCTTTCATTGCTGATTCACATGAACAGGTAATTTTGTTGCCTTCTTGAGTTATAATAGCAGTTTCAAATTGCTTTGGTGTACCATCGGCCCAAGAAGTAAATGTGATTTTGTCACCAGAAATGGTATAAGTAAATGTATCAGTATAATCTTCGTTCGTATCAGTATGGTGTTCGATTCTAGAACCTGTACCATCAGCATTGAATTTTAAAGTATAAGTATAATTGTAGATAGATTGATCACAAACATATGTTTTTTGAGTAATTACTGTTGTTAAATCAACATCGGCTGATGCAACAGTAAATGTTATAGAAGTAGTTACTGATTCAAAGCCATTGATTTTAAATGTGATAGTAGATTGACCACTAGCAAGAGCGGTAACTGTGACGTTATTGTTTTCATCAATACTTGCATTTAAGACATCTGGATTAGAATTTGACATAATAATATCTTGTGATGCAGTTAATGGCAAAGCATAAACTGAGAATGTGTATTTTTGACCAATTTGTAATGTATTATCAGCAATTGACGGCTTAATTACAGTAAATCTAATTGATTCAGGATTTGGAGCTTTAACAGTTACAGTTTTATTGAAAGTTTTTTCGCGATATACGCCATCTGCATCTTTTCCAAAATATACAAATGATAATGTGGTTGTACCAGCACCAACGATTTCAAAATATCCATCATCAGAGAATGAAACTACTTCTTGGTTAGAAGATCCAGCACCAGCAATAGAAATATCAACGGCTTTTTCTGGTTGGTATGTTTTGGCACGTGCAAACAAATAATTATAACTATTGCTAAGAGGAATGTTATCTGGATCAACGGTAGCGTTGTTATTAGCGCGTGTATAAACATCAACATCACTGATATTTTGCAAGAAATAATCTTCAACGTTAATACCATCACTAGGTACTTCTTTACGTGTATCATATTCAAGCGTTGCTTGCCAATGAATTTCATTAACATAAGCATCATCATCTTCACCTTCACGCATATCAGCATGGACGTAACTAATTTCGCCGCTTACTAATTTTGTTTGATCAGCATTAGTAATAAATTGAATGTTAACAGAGTGAAATTGTGTATCATCTAAGTCACCTTCAATTGAGTATCCAACGATACAAGAATAAGCAATGTTACCACTTGCAAGTGTACGATATTCAAAACTATCCACGCCAACTTGTTGAGCATAAACGTTATTTAAGATGTAAGTTGATAAATAACTATATAGTGTTGAAGAAACTCTTGGAGAAGCAAGACCAAGCATATCGGTTGTAGTGACATATTGTCCTTCGACTAATCCTCCGTCAGTTGCATCTTTATCACTATCAACTACGAAATATTTAACAGCGGAATCAATATAAGCAGTTCCACCCATATTTTCATTTTCATAGTCAACGATTTGAGCAAACATTGGATAAGTTTGAACTGTAGCA
>CAKPAV010000402.1 GCA_934133115.1 uncultured Bacilli bacterium | reverse complement strand
ATTTTTAGATTTAAAGGCTTTTAGAAAAATTATTATATCAACTATAAGAATTATTCCTATTAATATGTATCTTATAAGTGGTTCAATTGGACCTAGTAGTATTATGTTATATATAATGTAAAAACTTGATAATACTACAAGAAGTGCAATTAGTTTATTGAATTTGAGTTTTTTTTTCTTTTTAGCCATTTTATCCTCCAGTAAAGTTTTATTTAGTATCCTTCTTTTTATTTGAACTTTTCTTTAACAATGAAATTATTAATGTTATATATGTTATTAATAGCACACTTCCTAACCCAATAGTTGTATATAAGTATAAATTGTTGCTATCTATATTTTTTTTAATTGAGTTATTTTTCTCATGAAATCTTTGTACTGTGTTTTCTTTTTTATCATAACTATATATATTTTCTTCACCAGACTCTATATTTATACCATAGAATATGTAATAATCAGGATTTTCAATATTTTTATATGCTTCAACATTCTTATCGTTAAGAACTAATGTCGATTTAGTGAATCCTTTTTTATTTACCGGCTTTGATGTTGGATATAGTATTAACTTGTTAAATGTAATTTCATTATATAAATTGTATGTATTTTCTTTTGAATCGTATAAGTATAGATTTATATCTCCATTTTGATTTTTTAGTGCAATTAACACTTTCTTTGTTATTGTATTAATTAAGCAAGGAACTTTGTTATTATCAATATCTATCGTTGATTTTTCATATACATTAGATATTGATGTTGGTAGTTCAGACTCTTTTCTAATAACAGAAAATTTTTCTTTATTTATTTCTACATATATCGGATCTAATTCTTTTACTTTTA
Organism: uncultured Bacilli bacterium; assembly: GCA_934133115.1. The sequence goes on along the minus strand of CAKPAV010000402.1, from coordinate 955 downwards.
CGTTTAATGTATATTGTCTAACACTACCATTTTCAGCGGTGACTTTTACAATAATTTTATTTAATCCCTCTGTTAGTTCTCTATTGCCTAAACCTTCAATTTTTGATGCTGAATCTTCTTTTTCGGCACTAACCTTTATATTTTTAGTTTCTGCAGGTACTTCTATATTATACTCGTTTGTATTTTTATTAAATGCTGGTGATAAATTGTATCCCTCAACAGAAAGTGATTTTAAATAATTATTTGAACTATAATTTTTAACCACTTTGTTTTTAATGTTTATTGTTTTTGTTGCTTTTTGAAATGATACTTCTTGAATATCAGCATTTATATTGACACCTTTATCGCCCATTGCAATTGCTACATAAGCATTTCCACTTTTTGTTGCTTTAAATTTTAATGTTTTTGATACACTGGATTGACCACTTGTAGCATTATCTGATTCTCCTTGAAATACTGTTGTTCCACTTACTAACTGCAATTTGCTTGAATCATAGCTAATGTATGCTTGCCAGTAAAAAAGCTTATTAGCTTTAATTGTAAATGTTACAGAAAAAGTATTGCCATTTGTAACAGTTGAATTTGAACTTATTGAATAACTACCAGTTGCTGCATTTACATTAAGTGGTACTGCAAATACTAACAAAAGTAGTAGTATTAAAAATCTATATATTTTTTTCATTTTACTCCTTATACCTGACTAATTTTCATAGTCCCTAATAAATATTTTCTTAAAATAAGTAAATCTTTTGCATCAACTTTTGATGACCTATTAAGTTTAGCTGCTTCTAAATATACTCCTGATAGTGTTCTTTCTTTTAAAAGATATTTTCTGATTATAAGCAAGTCTTTTGCATCTATAGCACCATCACCATTTATATCACCATATATTACTATTTGGTACGTTTTTGTTTCTTTATTACTTGTTATTGTTATTTTGTCACCAGTTGATAAT
>CAKPAV010000401.1 GCA_934133115.1 uncultured Bacilli bacterium | reverse complement strand
GGGGGGGGTAGAATTACTATGCAAGTTAAAGGCAATTTAATTGACTTTGATATTTGTTACAAATTTCAGTTTATAAGCATATATCATATTTAGAGGTGGCATTATGAAACAATACAAATTTAAATTATTTGCTATTTTCTTTGTAGCATTATTAGCGCTTATGTCTTGCGATCTTTTTACTAGTACAAGCAAAGATAATTCTACGCCGAAGAGTAATGACTCGGCTTCTGATTACACATCTATTAAACCAAGTGATGATGATTCTATTTCGGAATCAGTTCCTACACCACCTGAAGAACCGAATTATTGTGAAGAAGCTATTTATAATTTTTCTATTCATTATGGCACTGATGGAAATTATGCAGTAATTGATGGAATTAAGAATCCAGAAACAGCTACATATGCAAATATACCTTCTTACTATGAGGGATTGCCAGTGAAAAAAATAAACATTAGCGATAGTGGTACTTTAAATCATGTTAAGTTACCTGATACTTTAACTGAATTACCTAAAAGTACATTTGTTCACTGCTATTATTTAAGATCAATTTTTATTCCTAGTTCAGTTCAGCGTATCGAATCAGAATTTTTAGAAAATTGTTTAAGTAGTGATAGAATTACAATCTATACAAGTTTTAAAAGCAGGCCATCAACATGGGATAAGAAATGGGATTATCAAACAGTTCATTACTATTTGGAAGAACCATATTTAACAAATACTTGCTACACTATTTGGAATTGCGAAGATTATATGTTCTATAATGATGGTTTAATTTATGCTAAATGTCATCATTGGGAAAATAATAAAGATAATATTTATTGTCACTTAGCTGGAATGTATAAATATAGTAAAGAAGTAATTATACCTAGTGAAGTAGAAGGTAATAAAGTAAGAAATATTGGATTTTGTGCTTTATCAGGAATAGATATAGACGTTATTTATATTCCAAAAACAATTAAAGAAATTGGCTTAAAAAAAGAATATGTAGATGATAAAACATATTATCGAAATATAAAATTTTCTAGTGAAGATTGTTATAATTTTATAAGTTCATTTAATAAGATTAAACATGTTTTCTGTGAAGTTGATAATTATTTTTATAAAGATTTTCCAAAGACAAAGAATGATTGTAGTGGATATGACCAATTTTATTATTATCAAATTATATGGAATGTAAAAGAATTTGGAACAAATATAGATGGATATTTATACACCATTTTAAATGATGAAACGGTTACTATTGCGGATTTCTTTGGTAGCCAAACTACGATAAATGTACCATCATCTATTAGTTCTTTTCCAGTTACGGCGATTGGAGCATATGCTTTTTCACCAAGAGATATTGAGTCTGGAAATAGTAGGTATTATGAACAAGTTAGTTGGGATAAAGATTATTTAAAATCCACTGATTATGACGATATTAATTATTCAAGAATTAAAGAAATAATAGTTCCAGATACTATAGAACGAATTGATGAAGGAGCGTTTTTTAGATGCATTTCATTAAAAACTATTCAAATTGATAGCCATTTAGAAGCAATACCTGATTTTTGTTTTACAGGTTGTATATCTTTAAAAAAAATAATTACTAGTAATATTGGTTTAAAAAAAGTTGGTATTAATGGATTTGCTTTTTGTGTTAATTTTAATGAGTCTGATTTATTTAAAAATTTAATAAAAATTGATGACTATGCTTTTTATTATTGTAAAAAATTAAATTTAACATTTCCAGAAAACGTAGAAGAAATTGGACGCGATTCATTTAGCAACATTAATATTTTATATATTGATA
>CAKPAV010000400.1 GCA_934133115.1 uncultured Bacilli bacterium | reverse complement strand
TATAAGCAGTTCCACCCATATTTTCATTTTCATAGTCAACGATTTGAGCAAACATTGGATAAGTTTGAACTGTAGCAAGTCCATTGACTTCTACAGCATATTTTTCGTTAACAACAGCATTTCTTTTAACGAAAGTATCGCTCTTATCTTCTTTTCCATTAGTGGTGCGAACAACAGTTCCTTTAGAAGCGGAAGATGGAATTAAAGAATTATAAACATCCACATGTTCTGTTGTGGTAGTAATACTTGTACCATTAGTAAGAGTATTTGTGATTTGTGCTCCACTAGCGTTATTTGCTTCATAAGAGAATAATTTGGTTAATAAAGTGACGATATCACCAAATTCAATTTTTCCATCAGTTCCAATGGTTGATCCAGAATTTGATGTAGAAGTAGATGGAGTTAGAGATGTTGAATTTGATGTAGAAGGTGAAGTGCTATTTTCATTAGAAGCGCTAGAATCATTACAACCTGCTACAGCAAACATCAAAGTAGATAAAGTTAATAATAAAATACTTTTTTTCATAGAAAAATCCTCCTTAATAATTTTGATAAAAAGATTGAATTGATACGAGTTTAGCATATTGTAATAATAATTACAAGCAATTGACTACTTTTGTACTTTTTAACTAAATCATCAGCGTTTTTTGCGTAACTAACGTTATAGAATTGACTCGTATAACTATTTTATATTCGAATTTGAGCATATTGAATAAAAGGTTTTCCGCATTAATAAGAGTTTATGTAATGTCGCAATTATTAATACTATTAATAAAAGACAACGACATATATTTTATTGGAGATGATAAAATGAAACGGGTTTCTTCAGCACTAGAGTTAATTCACAATACACCTTTGATTGAACTAAAAAAACTAAAAAAAGAATTAAATCTTTTTGGTAATATATATGCAAAACTTGAATCATTTAATTTGACTGGATCAGTTAAAGATCGAATTGTCGCTTGCATTTTAGAAAATATGTCTTTAAAAAAAGGTGATACAATAATAGAAGCTACCTCAGGAAATACTGGAATATCACTAAGTGCAATTGGCGCTTTAAAAAGTTTGAGAGTTATAATTATAATGCCAGAAAATATGTCAAAAGAGCGCCGAAAAATTATTAAAGCATATGGTGGCCAAGTTATTACTACTCCTAAGCATTTAGGTATGGATGGCGCAGTTAATAAAGCAAAAGAATTATTAAATAGTATTCCTAATTCGTTTTCATTAAATCAATTTGAAAATCATTATAATGTTTTAGCGCATTTTAATAACACTGGACCAGAAATTTATGCACAAATTGATGGAAAAATTGACTATTTTATTGCCGGTATTGGAACTGGTGGTACCATTAGTGGAGTGTCTAAATATTTAAAAAAACAAAATGAAAACATTCAAGTTTATGGCGTTGAACCATTAAGTTCACCATTACTTACTAAAGGGTATGCAGGAAGTCACAAAATTCAAGGAATAGGTGCAAATTTTGTACCAAAAACACTTAATTTAAATGTAATAGATAAAATTATTGATATTAGTGATGAAAATGCTAAGAAGTATGTAAAATTGTTAGCAAAATTAGAGGGTTTACTAGTGGGGTATTCTTCTGGTGCAAGTTTATGTGCTGCAGTTGAATTAGCTAAAAATCCTCAAAACAACGATAAAAATATTGTGGTTATTTTACCAGACAATGGCTCAAAATATTTATCAACTGATTTGTTCGATTAAAGTATTTTCATCATGGTTTTGTTTAATAATTTTAAAATCTTTTATTAAACTAATGATAATAAACAAATTAATTA
>CAKPAV010000399.1 GCA_934133115.1 uncultured Bacilli bacterium | reverse complement strand
GAATATAATAGAGGAATGAATAAGACAGGAAGAAGTTACACATTTGATTCTGCAAAAACTTATGACTATAGTACAGGATTTAAACCTGTAACTTATGAAGAATATGAGTATCAAGGAAAGAAATACATTCGTGTAAAAGCTAATTTTTATGATTATGATAATGATGTATACATACTATCCAATGTACTATCCAATGGTGTTGAATATAGAAATGGTGATTATGTTTGGGTAGAAGTATCACCAGTTAAATGGTTGATAGATGATAATACAGGAATTTTAGTTTCAAAAAAAGGATTGGTTTCTGGTATAAGATTCCTTGATGAAACAACTAATTATAAAGGTGATTTTGATAGAACAGAAATGAAAGAATACCTTGATAAATATATGCTTCGAGATTTGACACAAACTGTAACATTTACTCGTATTCAAGATATAACACCAGAAGAAAAAGCTCAATTTGAAAAAAAACAAAAAGAAGCTGAAAGAAGAAGAAACCCTTATGGTTTAAAATTTGGACGAGTAAGCGAAGAAGAAATTATAAGAGGAGCAATAGAAAGTGGTGTAGCAGTATTCTTACATGGACCATCTAGTGAAGGTAAATCAGCAAGAGTAAAGCAAATAGATCCAACTTGTGAAATAATATATCTTCGTAATGCCACACCAGATAGTTTAAATGGTAAAAGTGTGTATAATAGTGCAACAGGTGAGATGATAGATATTAAACCAAGTTGGCTTAAAAAAGTAGAAGAAAAGTGTGAAAAGGAACCAGATAGATTTCATGTAGTATTTTTTGATGAAATAACAAATGCATTGCCAAGTATTCAAGGTATAGCATTTAATATAGTATTGGATAGAGAAGTAAATGGTATTTGGAAACTACCAGAAAACGCTAGAATTGTAGCAGCAGGAAATGATATGAAAGATTCATTAGCTGCAAATCAGTTGGCAGAACCATTATTTAATAGATTTGCTCATGTATATATTAAAACAACAACTGAAAGCTGGTTAAAATGGGCAAGTGAAAATAATATACATCCAGCAATTTATTCTTATATTTCTTATAAGAATGGAGAAACATTAAGAAGTAAATATGATGGTGAAAGACCTAATGCTGATCCGAGAAAGTGGGAAATGGCTTCTAAAATGTTATATGCAACAGGAACACCAGAAATGCTAAGAGCATTAGTAGGTGAAGATATAACAAGAGAATTTGTACAATTTTGTAATCAACAAGTAATAACATTAGATGATGTAATAAATGAAAATTATAATGACAAAGATATACAGGAATTAAATACCGCTGAAAGATATGCAACAACTATGGGATTGTCACAAGTAGATGATGATAATTTAGAAAAAGTTAGAGGATTTGTTACAGGATTAGGAGCAGAATTTGGAGCAATTTTTGATGCCTTATGGACACGTGGTGATGAAAACAGGTTAGAAAGAATTGCAGAAGCAAAACTTGCTGAAATGTCAGGAGGAATTACAAAAAAATTATGAAAGATAAAAGAGAAATGTTATTGTCATATATTAAGACCAATGTTGCACCAATATTAGTAGATTTTATATTTGGTGAGGATTTAGACAATGCAATTGTCTTACCTGCCAATGTTGATGTTAAAGAGTTAAATGGTCATTATGATGGAGCAGATTTTATGCCTCCAAAATGGTTTAATGAAATATTAAATACAAATGCTAGTAAAATATTAGTAATTGATAAAATTGACACGATTTCCAAAGAAGAACAATTAAAGTTTTGCGAATTATTAGAACATAGAAAAATATCTACATTTGAAT
>CAKPAV010000398.1 GCA_934133115.1 uncultured Bacilli bacterium | reverse complement strand
CCAACAATATCACCAATCATTAAAATATTCAAATCACTCATCTCCTTTATAGACACAAATAGAACCCAATTACTTGGGTTCCATCATTAGATTATTTTGCAGTTTCAATCGCACGATATTCGCGGATTACTGAAACTTTAATTTGACCTGGATAAGTCATTTCATTTTCAATTTTTTCACGAATTTCACGTGCTAATTTAAATGCTTGTAAATCATCAATTTTTTCTGGTATGACCATAACACGTACTTCACGACCTGATTGCATAGCATAAGAAGTTTGAACGCCTTCAAATGATTTGCAAATAGTTTCAAGTTGTTCAATACGTTTAACATAATTTTCTAATGTTTCGCTACGAGCACCTGGGCGTGCAGCAGATAATGTATCAGCAGCTTGTACTAAATTTGAAATAACGAATTTAGCAGGTACATCACCATGGTGAGATTCAATTGCGTTAATTACAACTTCTGGTTCACCATACTTTTTAGCTAAACGAACACCAATTTCTACGTGGCTACCATCTAATTCTGAATCAGCGGCTTTACCAATATCGTGTAATAAACCAGCACGTTTTGCTAAGTTTTGATCTAAACCTAATTCCGCAGCCATAATACCAGCAAGGTAAGCTGTTTCAATAGAATGGTCATAAACGTTTTGACCATAAGATGTACGGAATTTAAGTCTTCCAACGTATTTTAATAATTCTTTAGAAATTCTTGGAAGTCCTAATTTGAATGCAGCTTCTTGACCCGCTGTGGTGATAATTTCATCAACTTCAGCTTTAGCTTTTTCTACCACTTCTTCAATTCTTCCTGGTTGAATACGTCCATCTTTAATTAAGTATTCAAGTGAACGTCTAGCAATTTCACGACGTACGGGATCAAAACAAGAAACAGTAATAACTTCTGGTGTATCGTCAATAATTAAATCAACACCTAATAATTGTTCTAATGTACGAATATTACGTCCTTCACGACCAATAATACGTCCTTTCATTTCATCACTTGGTAAGTTAACAACTGAAACTGTTCTTTCACTTGTAACTTCTTGAGCATACTTACTAATTGCTAAGCCAAGCATATCTTTAGCTTTAGCATTACATTCTTCACGCGCTTCATCTTCTTTGTTTTTGATATAAGCGGCAATTTCTTTTGAAATTTTAGATTCTACTCTTTTGAAAATTTCGTCACGAGCTTCATTAACTGACATATTAGAAACTTTTTCTAATTCAACAATAATTGAATCAATTTTTGCTTGTAATAAATCGTCCTTTTTTTGAAGTTCTTTAATACGGCGATTAGCATCTTCGTTCTTTGCTTCCAAATTATTCTCTTTTTCAATTAAAGCCATATCACGACGATCAATAGCTTGTTCCCTTTGGAATAATTTGTTTTCACTTTGTGATAACTCGCTCTTTTTTTCTTTGATTTCTTTTTCTGCTTCTAAGCGTAATTCATAAGCAGCTTGTTTAGCATCGATTTGAGCATTTTTAATAATATGTTCACTTTTAACTTCAGCTTCTTTAATTATTTTGTTAGCTGACTTTGATGCATTTTTACCACGTAAATGTTGATATAGCAATATTGTGCCTACTCCAAGCAATAAACATAAAATACCAACAATAATCGGTAAAATAATTGTAACTGCATCCAATAATATTAATGTCATTAATTGCATAACTTTTCCCCTTTCTACAAAATAGCAAAAAATAAATTTATCATCTTTTTTTTGCACAAAAAGACATAAATAAAACATTAGTATGTGAGTACAAATAATGATTAGAATATTTGAATATTAATAGTATGTATAT
>CAKPAV010000397.1 GCA_934133115.1 uncultured Bacilli bacterium | reverse complement strand
CAGCGGGATTACGATTAGAAATAGCAATAAATAAATTATCAAGGGAATCAACACCATAATTATCAAAAACTTTTTGGGTATTTAATAATTCAAGTGCTTCTTTTTCTTCAATTCCACGATCTCTAAAAGCATCAAATATTGCCACTTTTCCTTTAGCAATCTTATCATCACGCATCGCATCGGCATTTTTCTCTTTTAAGAATTTACGAATATGGTTTTTGGCTGATGTCGTATAAACTAATTTTAACCAGCCTTCATTAGGCCCAGGTGAAGTTTTGGATGTTTTAATTTCCACCATATCACCAGTTTTTAAAACGGTTCCTAAAGGTACTAAAACATTATTTACTAGTGCTCCGACTGTTGTATCACCAACATTAGTGTGAATGCGATATGCAAAATCTAAAGGTGTTGAGCCATTAGGTAAATCAATTACCTTCCCTTTTGGAGTAAATACATAGACATTTGCATCAAAAATATCATGGGTTAACGAATCCATATATGCTTTTGCATCATCAGACATCTCACTTGACATAGACACGAAATCTTTAAACCAATGTAATTTTTCTGCGATTTCTTTTTGTTCTTTTTGCGGGTTATAATTACTATTTTCTTTATATCTCCAGTGCGCGGCGATACCATCTTCTGCGATTTCATCCATTTCTTTAGTTCGAATTTGGATTTCAAAGAATAAACCTTCACCAGTTACAATCGTGGTATGAAGCGATTGATACATATTTGGTTTAGGCATAGCAATATAATCTTTAAAGCGACCCACAACTGGCTTATATAATTGGTGAATAAAGCCCAAAATTTCATAACAATTTATTTCGGTTTTAGTAATAATTCTTAAAGCCATAATATCATAAATTTCATCAAAACTACGGCCCTTTTCATACATCTTTTTGTATACTGAATAAATAGATTTATATCTAGATTCAATTTCTAACACGGGAATATTTTTTTCATATAACATATCCGCGATACGTTTCTTTAATTGAATAAGATTTTCTTCTCTATTTTTAATTCTTGTCGCAATTAATGCTTTAATTTCTTGATATTTTTCCGGCTCTAAATAAGATAAACATATATCTTCTAATTCTCTTTGAATAGTATTCATACCTAGGCGGTGAGCAATAGGCGCGAATACCTCAAGAGTTTCTTTAGATAATGCTAATTGACGGTCTTTAGATAAATATTCTAAAGTACGCATATTATGGAGACGATCCGCTAATTTGATAATAATAACGCGAATATCTTTTGCCATGCCTAAGAATATCTTTTTATGGTCTTCCGCTTCAAAATTTTCACTATATTTTTTGGATAATTTCATTCTTTGAATTTTAGTAACAGAATCTACTAAAAAACAAACATCTTTACCAAATCTTTTTTCTATTTCACTTAATGGATAATCAGTATCTTCAACCACATCATGAAGTAAGCCTCCAATAATAGTTGCAGGTCCGGCATGAAGCAAAGCTAAAATATAGGCAACTTCTATTAAATGATTAATATAAGGTTCCCCTGATTTACGCAATTGACCATCATGTTGTACTCTTACAATATCATATGCTTCTTCGATTTTTTTACGGTCTTCTTCATTTTTAATATATTGACAATATAATTCTTTTACTTGATCAAAAGTATGATGAATTTGATTATCCATAATATCACCTCATTAATAAGTAACTATTGATTTAACATTATAATTTTTTAAACGTTCTCTTCCGCCTAATCTAGAAAGTTCGACAAAGAAACAAATGCCAACAACTTCTGCGCCTAGTTCTTCTAATAATTTAATACATGCTTCAAGTGTTCCGCCTGACGCT
>CAKPAV010000396.1 GCA_934133115.1 uncultured Bacilli bacterium | reverse complement strand
ACTGAAAAAATGAAATCTCTTTTAAAATTTAATATTAGATCAACTAGATATAAAGATATATTTGATTTTTATTATTTGATAGACAATAAACTACTAGAGAAGAAAAAACTAGAAAAATGTTTTAAAATTTTAATTTATGATGATAAATCAATAAATGTTAATAATATAAAAGATTTGATTGATCAATTTAAAAAAATTACTGGTTCAAGATTATATAAAATAAATCTTAATAATCCAAAATATAATTGGTTAGATAAAAATATAGATGACGTAATTGATGAGATTAAGGATTATTTAATAACTATGGAAATAGTAACTAATTAATGATAAATTACATTAATAATTATTTAAGGATGGCACCACCTTTATTTATTCTATATAAATAAAGACTTTATAGTGCTATCCTTTTAATTTTACACTTCCAAAAGTGAGTTAAAAATATGAAGTAATTCAGATGTAACATTATTAAAACTAATTTCTTTTCAAAAAATATTTGATTTATTAAATGAGGATTATGAAAAAGTAAAAGCAATGATGATTATAGTTTTATTCATTAGAACGCAAAGAGCATTAAAATACTCAAAAAGTGATTTTCCATACTATTATAAAAAATATGAAGAGTTAATAAAATTATAAAAAATATCAAAAGTTTATCTCGATTCCTATACTCATATTACCACAAAATTGGTTTTTTTTCAAGTCTAGTAAAGTTTTGGAAAAGATGGTATTAAGTATAAGAGGTGAAAAAAATATGGAAAATTTAACTGCAAAAATGTGCTTATTTGTAAAAGCATATCATAGTGAAAATAGTAATATTAAAATCTATTTTGAAAAAAATGCAAAAACAGTATTAGGAAAGGATTATGACACTATCTATAATAATTTAAAAACGGGCATTAATTTCTTCGATAACAAGTATCAAGGTAATGATCCTGTTAAACATGTTGTTAATAGGTATCTTGCTCCAACAATTCTTGCAAGAAGTGCATTTAATGAAAGATGCTTAAATAGTGAAATTAGATTAGGACTTAAACAGTATGTTCTACTTGCAAGCGGTTATGATTTATCTTCTTTAAAATACAATAATATGTTAAAAATATTTGAACTTGATAAAAAAAGCGTTTTAGTAGATAAAGAAAATTTACTTAAGAAAAATAATATTGATATAAAAAATATTAATTATGTTAAAAGTGATTTAAGAAAAGATTTTGAGAATGATTTATTAAGTAGTGGATTTAATCCAAAATTAAAAACTCATATATCACTTTTAGGAATTAGTTATTATTTAAGCAAAAAAGAATTTGCTAGTGTTATAAATAAAATATCAAACATTATGTGTAGTGGAAGTAGCCTAGTAATAGATTATCCAAATGAAAGGTATGAAAGCAAAAATAAAATGTTGGCATTAGGTGCAGGCGAAGAAATGCAAAGTAAATATTCTTATAAAGATATTCAAAAAATTGCTTCGAAAAATGGCTTATTAATTTATGAACATCTAACATATACTGCTATAAATAAAGATTTTTTTTATGATTATAATACATTAAATCCAAACTGTAAAATAGTTGCAAGTGATGATACACAGTATATACTTTTAATAAAAAAATAGATATAATTATTTTGAAAAGGAGGATACATGAAAACACTTTTACTTTTAGAGGGCGGTGCTTTTAGGGGTACATATACTGCCGCAATAATAGATAAATTTATCGAAGATAATATTAATATAGATGCAATAATTGGCGTTTCTGCAGGTGCTTTAATAGCTCCAAATTATTATTCTAGGCAAATAGGAAGATGTTTAAATATTAATAGAAAATATTGTAAAG
>CAKPAV010000395.1 GCA_934133115.1 uncultured Bacilli bacterium | reverse complement strand
TTATAATATCAACGTTGATAACAAAACTAGGAGGTGTACTTATGGCTGTACCATTTAGAAGAACTTCAAAAACTTCCAAAAGAATGCGTAGAACACATTTCAAATTAGCAGTAGAAGGTATTGCAAATTGTCCAAAATGTGGCGCAATGATTAAATCTCACCACGTATGTCCAAAATGTGGATATTATGATGGCAAGAGCGTTGTCGAAGTAAAATCAGAAAACAAGGAAGCTAAATAATTGGTCTTGCATAACGCAGGACTTTTTATTTTGCTTATTTTTTGATAAAATCATTAAGGTGAGTTTTATGAAATATGTATTAGTAACAGGTGCTTATGGTGGCATGGGAAAAGCAACTATAAAACTATTAAAAGAAAAAGGTTATTTTGTTTTTGCGCTTGATAAGAAAGTAGAAAAAAAAGAAGATAATATTATGCCTATTGAATGCGATATAACAAGTGAAAAAAGTATCTTATTAGCATTTGAGCAAATTAAAAAAGTAACTAATCAATTATTTGCTATTATTCATTATGCAGGAATTTATATGCTTAATTCCTTAGTGGAAATGGAATATGAAAAATTTGAAAAAATATTTAAAATTAATTTGTTTGGTGCTTTTTTAATTAATAAAACATTTTTACCTTTATTAAAAGATAGAAGTAAAATTATTATGACCACAAGCGAATTAGCGCCTCTAGATCCGCTTCCTTTTACTGGAATATATGCAATTACTAAAAGTGCATTAGATAAATATGCTTATTCACTTCGTATGGAGTTACAATTATTAAATATTTCAGTTTCTACTTTACGAGCAGGAGCGGTTAATACTGGGATGCTTAATGTCTCTATGAGCGAATTAGATGATTTTTGTAATAACACAAAATTATATAACTATAATGCCAAAAGATTTAAGAATATTGTCAATAGTGTCGAAGCTAAAAAAATATTACCAATTAAAGTTGCAAAAAAGAATTATAAAATATTAAATAAGAAACATCCAAAATTTGCTTATAGCATTAATCGAAATAAGTTATTAATTTTATTAAATATCCTTCCAAAAAGACTACAATTTTGGATTATTAGAAAAATTTTAAAATAAATACGATATAAAAGTCTTAAACACAAAACGCGTGCTAGATTTTAATGATTATTTCAAGTATAATTAAATTACGAATCGAGGTTATATTATGGCTAATTTTTTAGACGGAATTGAAAATTTAAAAAAAGGTGATTTTACCAAAGCAATAGAAATATTTGATGAATTATCAAAACAAGGAGATTATCATTCATCTTATCAACTTGCACAAATGTATAATCAAGGAATTAATGTTAAAAAAGATTTAGAAACATCTGGCGAATATTTTGATGTTGCTTTTAAACAATTAAATGATGTAGAAGATAGTAATGAAAAACTATATTTACTTTCAACTTTCTATTTATATGGTTTAGGCACAGTTGCTAAAGATGAATTTAAAGCAGTTGAGTTATTGGAACGTGGCGCTAAAAACAAAGATATTAACTGCATGACTTTACTTGCTAATTGCTATCGTAATGGTATAGGATCAGAAAAAGATGATGAAAAAGCTTTTGAATTAATAAAAGATTTAAAAGATAGCGGTCATCCAATCGCCACTAAAGTATATGCGGATTGTAAAATGTTTGGTAATGGAACGGAAGTAGATTATAAGGAAGCAGTCAAATATTATGAAAAAGCATCTCAATTAGGTGATGTGTCTTCTTTATTTATGCTTGGCACTTTATATCATGAAGGTAAAGGTGTAGAAGTAGATGACAAAAAAGCTTTAGAATATTTCTTAGAAGCATCTAAATACAAATATCC
>CAKPAV010000394.1 GCA_934133115.1 uncultured Bacilli bacterium | reverse complement strand
CCATTCTCGCCACGCAGCCACGCGCCAACTTCACTCGGATCTGTGCGGATGTCGTTGATGCGTTTGAGGGTGTTGTCGATTTCTATATAGTTAATCCATGGTTCAATATTAGTTTGTTTTATTTCTTCATTGACTGTTTTATACCCCTCTTCTTGCCAACCGACGAAATTCCACGCTTTATAGTACGGATCATTAGGACTACCATCAACTGTTTCTATAATAGATTTATATAATTTACTATCACCAAGATATACATATTTAGCTTCTATCTCCATCGAAGTAGGTTGATCTAAACCTCTAGTATCGGCTATCGTAACTTTATGACCATCACTCGGCTTTATATCAATACCATTATTATCATTTTTATTGATAATCAAAAATGGTATTTTAGTATTGGGCGTGCTTCCCATAAAAGTAACTTTATCGCCTACATCATTTGCTAAATCAGTATATACGATGAATCCTCCTCCGTTGCTAAAGTCACCATTACTTTTTAAATTCATAACAGATAAATTGCTATAAGTGTTATCCCAATTACCATAAGAATTCCAATAACTATTGAAATCCTGTGCTAAAGACACCACTCCTCCATTAATTTCTAACCCATTTATTGTCTCTGTTTGATTATGAGTTATCCACGTAGCTCCATCTCCTAAAGTCAAATTGAAATCATTATTTTGGTTACTGCCTATTATCTGCCCATCTAGCACTGTATCATGCATTATGCCATCAGAATCTAAAATTCCCTTCAAATTAATCTCAGTAGAAGCATTTGAGCCATGAATTATATCAGCTTCAATGCTAAACCCATCACTCATTCTATTATTTTCAATAACCAAATTTCCATTATTAGTTATCGTACCTTTTAAATATAGTCTTTCAACATCAAAAATTAATTCTCCATTATTTTCTATATTGGTGCCAGCAAATTCCCCAATAGCAGTAGTAGTATCTATTTTCGAACAATATATTGATGCTACATCACTATTAACATTCATATATCCATTGTTTTTTATACCAGCTACACTATCAACCGAAAGGCCTTTATCGAAATTCAAGGTACCATAATTTTCAACAGCAAAGTTATCTGTGCTTACTTCAGAAGAATCAGAAATATATACTTTCCCATGAAAACCTAAGCTAGCTCCACTTTCGTTGCTTATAGCTGCTGTTTTTGGTATTGATGAATTATAGTCTATAACTAAATCAGCATTAATATCCAAATGTCCAGCTTCATTTTTTATACCATATTGAGAACTAATAGAATCTGTATTAGAACTCCCATTATATGGGCAATTCAAAATTACTATTTTTCTATCACAATTGATATTTACAGTTGAATTAGCACTATTATTTAAAATACCTATGCTGTTACCAACTCCTGTATTGTAATCTATACCCAGGCCTAATTTACTATCATCAAAATCTTCTGGATAGCCATCTTTATCAAAAATGAAAGTTATATTTTTATCATTATTACCTTGTATATTAATTAGCACACCAGTATCCAAGCCATCAGATAGATTCATAGTCATACTTGTGCCAGTCATTGTTGATGTACTGTAAGTAATCTCACCGCTTGAATTAAACTCACACTTTGAATATACAGCTGCCTGCGCACTCATTCCCATTGAAAATACACTCAGCAACACTCCTGCAACTAACGCTTTTTTCTTCATAATCAAAACAACCCCTTCGCATAAAAATTTTAACGCTTAACTTTACAAAGCTTTTTCCTCAGAACGTATATCTATACCCTGCACCAATCGCATACGGCTTCTTCACCTTATTGCCAAAGTCTTTTTCGATATCCATGTAGAAGCTGTTGTTCTTGTTAAT
>CAKPAV010000393.1 GCA_934133115.1 uncultured Bacilli bacterium | reverse complement strand
CTAATGCCATTCAAGAAGGCACAGATGCTGTTATGCTATCTGGAGAATCCGCATCTGGTGATTATCCAGTTTTAGCTACAGAAATGCAATCAAAAATATCTAAAACCATGGAACAATATCTAGATTATGAAAAACTTGCAGAACAAGCATATAATACTTCAGAAAAGAACAATTCTGATGCTATCTCAAATTCTGTTGCTAATACTGCTTTATTAATTGGTGCAAAATTAATCGTGGCCATATCTGGTATGGGTACAACGCCACGAAGAATTTCTAAAGCGCGTCCATGTTGCCCAATTATTTGCATTTCTTCTAATCGCCGTGTTTTATCTAAATTAAGTTTATTCTGGGGAATATATGGTATATGGGTTCCAAAAGTTCCTAACTTAATTGAAGAGATGGAAGTTTTAGCTCTTGTTAAAGCCCACGATTTGGGCATTCAAACTGGTGAACCAATTATCTTAACTGGTGCCACTCCTGCTGGTACTCGTGGTACAAATTTTATGAAAATATTAAACGCTAATAACGATGGCGTTAAAGACTAATATAGATTAGTAAAAAACTATTTGCAAAAGATATAATTATTATTATATTCTTTTGCTTTTTTGTTTTAAAATAAACATTCTTTGACTATTTGTTGATATTCTATGTTATCACATAAGGTTATAAAGGTTGACAAATTAGGCTCAATAGGTATAATAGAAAAAGAATTGGAGGTCTTACTATGAGCAAGACGATTGTCACATGTGACTCCACAATTGCTATTTCGCCAGAAAAAGCAAAAGAATATGGTTTAAAGGTTCTTCCTCTTAATGTTATCGTTGATAATGTTGAGTACCATGATGGTGTCGATATTAATTATGAAAAATTAGCTAGTATGATGCGTGATAATGGTGTAATTAAAACTTCTACTCCTACACCTTATGAAATCGAATCATTCTTTGATAAAATATTTGCTGAAGGATACGAAAAAGTTGTTCACTTTACAATTTCTAGTAAACTTTCTTCTATGTTTGATTTATTTACTAATATATGTAAAGAAAAATATGGGGATAAAGTTATTGTTGTTGATTCTATGAGTGTTATGTCATTTATGTTAAATAATGTTTTAACCGCTAAAGAGTTAATTGAACAAGGTGCAGAGCCTGAACAAATTCCGGAATTAGTAAAAGATCGTATCAATGATATTGAAGTCGTATTTATTCCTGAATCATTAACATTTTTAAAACGTGGCGGAAGAGTTTCTCCTGCTGTTGCTTTAATTGGTAACTTAATTGGTTTAAAACCAGTATTAGGATTTAAAGATGGTGGCATCATTAAAATTGGTACAACTAGAAACATTAAATCAACATTAAAAGAAACTGCAATTAAGTTCAAAGAAATGAAAAAAGATCCTGAAAAGTACGATATTTCCATTGCTTATGTTGATACAAATCCTGCTGTTGTTGAATTTGCTCAAAAAATGGTCGAAGAGTATTTGCCAGAATATGAATGTCATATGGATGGCTTCTCAGTAAACGTTGAAGCTCATACCGGTCCTGGTACTATTACTATTATTATGAAAAGAAAAGTTAATAAATAAATTGACTTTTATACATTAAAAATACTATTATATTAGTGCGTTGAAAAAGACACGTTAATAAATTAACTTTATTAAGCGAAGAAATGATTGGTGCAAGATTTCTATAAAGTATTTATTAATACCACTTTGGAGCATTTTGCGAAATAAGCAAACGTCACTGGCGTTAACAGTACTTGAGAGTATGTTTAATTTATTATTAAATATAAATTAAGGTGGTACCGCGTTAATAGCGTCCTTATTAAAGGGGCGCTTTTTTTATTT
>CAKPAV010000392.1 GCA_934133115.1 uncultured Bacilli bacterium | reverse complement strand
ACATTTAATATTACTACATCATAGTTATATGCTACATCAGCTTTGGTTTCACCTGGATAGTACCCTGCAAGGAAACTATTCAGATCCTCTTCACTTTCAAATAAATAATGCTCACGAGTAGAAGCACCATCAGGATCTGATAAAAAGCCAGTTAAAGTTTTCTTGTATCCATTTGTCACTAAATATTTGATATAACTAGAGTTAAAAAATGAATTTTGGTTAACTTTTGTTACAACTGTGTTGTTAACACTATATGGTACATTTATATCTAATCCACAATTTATAAAGTCATAATCTGTTATTAATCCTGTATTATCAACTGCAAAGCAAGTATTAGTAATATCAGGAGTTGATGGATCAACTACACTACTTCCTGTATATTGAACAAATAATAATTCTACATCATAAGTTAATTCATTATTGCCTGCGGGAAGCGATGTTGCTGAAAGTTCAAAATCAATTTTTACTTTTATAGTCTTTTCTTCATTTGGTAATAATAATTCACCCTGACTCATACCGGTATTTGAAAATACAATACCAGAGAAATCAGTATTAGATGTTGCTGAAATTCGACTAAGTGTTGCTTTAATATTTCCTTCATTTCTAACTGTTATATCATATTCAATTGAATCACCTGGTTCATATAAATCAACTACTAGTGTTGTAGATAAAGTTTCAAATGTGTGTGATACATCATACGCTCTTCCACTTTTTTTACTTAATGCTACATTAGTTATTTTTATGTCCCAATCACCCAATACAGTTGTCGAAGTACCAACTTTTATGTTTTCAGAAAGTATGGCATAACCTACTCCCATAAATATCATTAAACATGCCAAAGACACTATAATTATATTTCTTTTTTTTCTGTTTTTCATACTGCCATTTCCTTTCATCATTATTTAGTACTATAATTTAATTCTTAAGGTTTATAAATAACGTTTGCCTTACCATTCCAATTATTACCTAGTGTTAAACCTGTTGAATCACTTCTTCTAATTATGATAGTTTTACCTTCTGCCATTGAGCCAAATGCATCTGTACCTATACTAGTTACAGATGCTGGTATATCAACATTTCCAAGATTATGATTATTAACAAAAGCTGAATTACCAATTTTTTGTAAAGTGCTATTAAATATTACTTTTTCCAAACAATCTCTAGTTATATTACTTCCAATCTCAGTAAGACCAGTTGCATTACTAAAATCTAAGCTTCTTATGTGCTGATTAATAGCTATAATATCCTCGCTATCATTAAAATAGCCTACTGTAAAATCATTTGAAATATTCTCATCAGTCAAAGCTGTTTGATATGGCTCTTCAAGATTTGTATTAGCTTCTTCACTTCCGATTATATAGCAAGTGCTAACAGAACCTCCTGCTTCAATATATTTATTACAAGCACTAAGTGCTTTCTCATTTTCTACTAATCCATAGCTTGTATCAGGAGAATATAAATATATTAATTCAGTTGCACTACTATCTGATACTTCTTCACCATCATCATTTATTGCTATAAACGAATCTATATTTGTTGGTATTTTAATCTTAGATCTATCTGATAAATCACCAACAACCAGTAATATTACATCGTATCCATATGCAAGGCTTGCTTTAGACTCATTCGGATAAAATCTATTTATATAGCTATTTAAAGTTTCTTCGCTTTCAAATAAATAGTATTGACGCATAGTAGAAGTATATGGATCTGATGATATACCTTGTAAATTCTTTTTATATCCATTTGCTTCTAGATATTTAAAATAACCTGAGCTAAAGAATGAATTTTGGTTAACTTTTGTTACAACTGTGTTGTTAACACTATATGGTACATTTATATCTAATCCACAATTTAT
>CAKPAV010000391.1 GCA_934133115.1 uncultured Bacilli bacterium | reverse complement strand
GCTAGAACCCCACCTGTTTTAAATACATTTTTAATTAATTTTGGAGTTTTAAGTTTTTTAGAACTTATTTTAATGTCATTAGTATTTCTCAAATTATCAATCGGGCTTACTTTTGATGCTTTCTTTGCTGAAGATATTGCTGAAAAATAAATTGTAACAAAACCAAGTATTATAGAAATTATAATTGCTACAAACGATACTTTAAATACCATTCCATCAATATTATTGAACAAGAAATCTCCTAAAAGTAAATTCACTATTTTTAAAAGTACAAATACAGCAATAATTCCACACATAATACCTATTGGAATAGCAATCGATCCTAAGATAAATCCCTCAGTTAAAACACTCTTTTTAATTTGCTTTTTAGTTGCACCTACACTAGATAACATTCCATACATTCTCATTTTCTCAGTTGTAGAAATGGCAAATGAATTTCTTATACAAAATATGCTTGTAAAAATAATAATAAAGATTACGACTTCAGTAATAGATAACAACATACTAAATGTTGAATCAGAAAACTTTAATGCTTCCCATCTTAACAATTCATTATTAAGTGTATAATCATATCGAGGATTATTAATTCCCATCTTAACAACTTCATCATAATTTCTAGCACCTAATAATTCTACAAATGAATTTTTATCTCTAGGATTCTTTAAAGAAATAAAAACACTAAAATTATCTTCATTAGTTAAAGTTGTTATTGTTGTATAAGCAGGTGCAGAAGTTGGTTCAAAACTAACATCCGGTCTTTTTATAATACCAACAACCCTATATTTTTTTGTATTAGGATTTTTAATTATTTCATTACCTTTATCAAACGGATTACTATCATTTAAAACATAATCATCTTCAAACGTTACTCTATCTCCAACATTAACAGTTATTTCATCATCAATTTTTAAATTAGCTTTACCATTTTTATTAAGATGTTCACTAATTATTATTTCATTATCATTTTTAGGAAACCTTCCCTTAATTAATTTGAATTTTAAATTGTCAAAAGCCTCTTTATTCATTCCATAAAACTTTAGATATGGTTTATACTCATTTTTAATTGTATCTAACTTTGCATATCCATCTTCAGATATTGTATAAATATTATCAATATCTTTATTTAATTTTAGCCTCTTAAGTTTGTCATTAGATGCATTATATAACCTAATATGCCAATAACCAGATTCATTAATTGCGTTTTGAATTAGTGTTTCTCTAAAACTTGATACCATATTACTAACAGCGCATATTAAAGCAACTGATAGAATAATACCTATTATCGTGCCCAGACTTCTTTTTTTATTTAATTTCAAATTTTTTATAGTTAATTTATTAAGGATATTCATATTCTACATCTCCTTAACAATTCTTCCATCTTCAATTTGAATTATTCTATCAGCACATTTAGCAATTTCCATATTATGAGTAATCATTATAATAGTTTGTTTATATTCTTTATTAGATTTTTTAAGTAGCTCCATAATTTCATCACTAGACTTTGAATCCAAGTTTCCAGTTGGTTCATCCGCTAGAATAATAGTTGGATTAGTTATCAAAGCTCTACCAATTGATGTTCTTTGCTGTTGACCACCTGATAATTCATTTGGTAAATGATTTTTTCTATTTTCTAATCCTAGTAATTTTATTAATTGATTTAAATATTCACTGTCTGCTTTTCTATTGTCTAAATCAAGAGGTAATGTAATATTCTCTACTACATTAAGTATAGGTATTAGATTATAAAATTGATAAATTAAACCTACCTGTCTTCTTCTAAATATAGCTAGTTTATCATCATCATAATTGTAAATGTTTTTTCCATCAATAAAAACTTTACCAGAAGTTGGGCGATCCACCCCTC
>CAKPAV010000390.1 GCA_934133115.1 uncultured Bacilli bacterium | reverse complement strand
TATCTATTTAAATATAAAAATTATACTGGGTACAAACTTAATGATTTTTATAAATTTTTAGATTTTTATAATGAAAATATGACTTTTTATAGTATTTTATTAGTGTTATTATTAATTCCCGAATTATCGATAATTTATATTGTAATAAAAGGATATAAGGCAAGTAATTATAATGATTTTTTAATTATTTCACGTTTTCTTGAGAAAAAAGAAACAGCATTTATATTTAGCGCTCCTTATCTTATTTCATTAGTTGTGTCATTTATAACTAGTTTATTAGGTTCTACTTTATTATTAAAAATAATATTCAAAAATCTCGAATTTAACATTATGCCTATTAAGATTAATTTTATCTCTATTTCTTTATTACTTGTTTTAAATAGTTTATTATATTTACTGATGAGAAAGATTAAAAAGTAGGAAATGAATATGCAATTATTTATATTAAAGAATAGTTATCCTAAAAATGTCATTATTAAAAATAGCAATGGTAATGAAGAAAGAACTTATAAAAATTTTAATGAATTTAAAAGTGATTTACCATTTTTATTAGCGGTATCAAAAACCAATCACGTATTACTAGAATTAGATTTTCGTAGGTCACGTCCAATTGCGACATCAAATATATATTTGATATTATTTAATCAAAGATATACAGATTTAAGTAACTATTCTAGCGTTAATTTTTATGACTATAATGAAAACGATGATTTAGCTAAATTTGATGATTTATTTTTAGAATTTTTATTAAAGAGAACATATATCAATACTTTTGATAATACTAAAAAAATTGCTTTAGATTGGGTTTCGAATATGGAAAGTGAAAGAAAGAATATTGCCTTTATGGGTGAACAATTAATACAACTTACATTATCTAATCTTTTTTATGATGATAGTACTTCAATAATTGATATTCAAGAAATTACAAAAGAATTTATGACTGATGAGCATTATCAATTAATATTTGATTATTATAATCTCTATAGATTTATAAAAAACAGGAATCAAGTGATTGATATTAACTATATGAAAGAAACTATTACCGCTCTTATATATGCATATTTTAAAGAAAACAATAGTTTTGATAATTTGGAAAATATTTTACGATTCTTTATAAATTTAATTAATCCAAATCTATTAGATTTTACTCTTGAAAAAGAAGCATATTCTGATTTAGCACAATACTTATTAAAAGCTTTTAACGAAGATAAAGAAGAAGTAACTTTTAAAGAAATAGAACAATATTCCAATCACAAATTAGACGCTAAATTACTGATGGGTATATATTTACTTGAAGATTATGGCTTTAGATTTATTAAATTTGATTTTACTAAAAAAATTGCAAAATTTAAACTATTTTGTAATTAAACTATTGTAATTTGCTAATTCATAGCATAAACTAATAGTGTCGGTAGCGAAAAAGACCAGTGAGTGCGAATCACTGGCCTTTTAATTAAGAGAAATGTTTACTAGTGTCGGCAGCGTTAGTTGCTACTTTTTGCGTGTTAAGTCTTTGTTAATTAAAGTAAAAATAATCACGAGAGCAAGGAAAAGTAAATCTTCCATAATACTCCAATATATAACTAAGTACCAACATTATCAAGTAAATACATCTCCCTTGATAACGACAAACACTATTGTTCCTCCTAACCGGCAGTCTATTGCACCTGCTCATTAATAATATAGTGGCGGGTTTTTTATTTTTCGTTTAAAAACTTAATTCTTTTCTTTTAATTAACACAATACACGATAAATATTGAAAATTATTGCGATTTTTTTCTAATTACATTATAATGTGCATGATGTTGATTAAGAGGAGTAATATTGATACTTATTTAGAGAGTCTCGTGGTTGGTGCAAATGAGAATAAGTTAGATATGAAGG
>CAKPAV010000389.1 GCA_934133115.1 uncultured Bacilli bacterium | reverse complement strand
TTAGAAACACATCTTGCTTTTAATCTTTTTTCTTGTTCCTCTAAACTATGTCCCTCACGGGCTTGGTCAGTTGTACTGACCCTAGTATATATGGCAACTATCTTTCTTTCGTTATTCATTAGGATTATTTTTACTTCTAATAAATGAAAGGTAAGTTTCAATATTACAATTATAACTATTTAACATTTCAAAAAATGGTTTAACATTGAAAAGCCCTGTCATTAGTCTATCTCTACTGTAGGTAACTATAGTATCAAATTTTTTATCATTTAAATCCTTCAATAATTCAGTTAAACCAGTTCTATTATAATTTGCTCCATTACTCCATTCATCACAATATACTTTATAAATTGTGTATCCTTTTTCTCTACATAATTGATGTAGTTCACTTTTTTGCTTTTTTATGGTAAGTGCTTTTACTTTACCATCACCATCTCCTTGGCGTATATATAACGCCACAATTTTTTTATCTTTCATATATTTTCCTCCTTTTTTCGTAAGCAAAATTTATTTGCTGCAGCTTAAATTTAAATAATTTTTTGCTTACACATTGATTGTAACATTTAAATATGGTAAAATTGAATTACTAAGTTCGGCTGTAAATGTTAAAAGTATTGCCGAAACAAATAAAATAAAGGGTTGATTATTATGTATTTTTGTTTCAATGAATATCACGGTGATGATAAATATTATGCTCCAAATGTATTTTTAGGATATTATGATAATCCAAAGGACCCAAAAAATGTAATATCGCAAATATTTTTTAATGACTTTTTTGAGAATTTACAATATGATTTACTAAAAAACATTTTAAAAGAGCTTGATAAAATTTTAGAATATTCTCAAAATGAATGTATAACTCAAGAAACTTGGTTTAAATATAAAGTAGCAAATTCTTTATCTCTTCCTAAAATTGGAGAAAGTTATATTAAATCTTTTTCAAAAGTTAAGAATGACAATAGTAATGGAATTGAATTGACTTATTATCGTAATAGAAGAACCCATAAAATTACGTTTGAAAATAATGAAGATTTTTTTAAGTCTAAACCTAAAAATATATTTGACAATTTAACTAATAATAAGAGTGCAGAGTATAATTTAATAATCAAAAAAGAAGCCGTATGTAAAAATGAAATAGAATTGTTATATGCTTTTTTACAATGTTTATTTAATATACCACAAACACCTTATTACGTAAGAAAATGTAAGTATTGTAAAAAATACTTTGTTGTTACTTATTATCGTACTTTTTATTGCTCCAGAACAAATGTAATCAAAAATCATAATGTTCCTTGTGGCTTAGTTAGAAACTTTATAAAAAAACAAAATGAATATAAAAAGTTTTTAACAGCAAGTAAATCTCTTGAAAATAAAATTATAGATAAGTGTAATGATGAATATTTAACATATCAGAATGAACGAGACGAAGCAATTGAAGAATGTATAACTTCAAAAGATTTTGATGTCTTAACAAAATTTATAGAGAACTCTAAGATTAAATATCTTTAATAAAATTATAAAATGTATTAGGTTTAAGGTCTAATAATTCCATTGCTTCCTTACTTTTAATTTCTTTATTTTTCCATTGATTAACCACAACATCAAAGTTTTGTGGTTTTTCTATTTTAGGTCTTCCAAATTTGATGCCATTATTTTTAGCAATATTTATACCTTCTTTTTGTCTTTGCTTTATAAATGTTCTTTCTTGCTCTGCAACATAACCTAAAACTTGTAATACTAAATCACTAATAAAAGTTCCTAATAAATCTTTATTCTGCCTAGTATCTAATAAAGGCATATCTATTACAACTATATCTGCTTTAATATTTTTTGTTATATCTTTCCACTCGTTAATTATCATTTCATAATTACGACCAAGTCTATCTAT
>CAKPAV010000388.1 GCA_934133115.1 uncultured Bacilli bacterium | reverse complement strand
GAGAAGGTTATTTAGCGATTATATTTATGATGTATCGAAATGGGAACTTATTAGGTAAAGAGCTTTATGTAGTCGAAGAATTTAATGATTTAAATGATCAATTAGCTAACCTTATTATTCAATTTTATGATAAACACGAAGTACCAAGTAGAATAATATTCTCAGTTAAAGAACTTAAGACAATTATTGCGGAATCTTTAAATGTGGAAGTATCAATACCGACAACCGGAATTTATTATAGCCTTGTTTCTGATGCCCAAGTTAATGCTAAAAATGGTTTAGATGAACATTTCTTAACAGCGAGATTAGAAGATGATAAAAATGCATTATTAGAAGAATTGGGTAAAATTGCAAACATTCCAACACCATATTATATTGAATTATTTGATAATTCCCACTTACAAGGTAGTGAACCTATTGGCGCTATGGTGGCGTTTATTAATGGTGAGAAAGCTAAGAAACTTTATCGTAAATTTAATATTACTCATGAAGAAGCACGTGATGATTATGCTAGTATGCGTGAAGTCATATACCGCCGTTATCGTCGCTTAAAAGAAGAAAATAAAGAGTTTCCTGATTTAATTATCGTTGATGGTGGCTTAGGACAAATTCACGCCGCGCAAGATGCTCTTAAAATGGCAGATGTAAATATTAACTTATTAGGCTTATATAAAAATGATCGACATCAAACCGAAGGATTAATGAACGTAAGTGGAGAAAAATATAAAATTCCTAATAATTCCCCGCTATTTTATTTATTAATGCGTATGCAAGATGAAGTGCATCGTTACGCTATTACTTTCCATCGATCTAAGCATCTTAAAAATTATAAAACATCAATTTTAGATAATATTGATGGCTTAGGAATGAAAAGAAAAGAAGCCCTGATGAAAGCTTATCCATCAACAAGTGATTTAATGCAGGCAACAATCGAAGAATTATCACAAATAATTCCTCCAAATATTGCTAAAAATGTTTATGAGACTATTCATAAAAATGATTAATGCACAATTTCTTGCCACTAGCATATTATAAAGTGACATAAGGAGTATTTATGCCATCACTACTTACTAAACGTGAAAGAGAAGTCTTTACTTTACTAGTTCAAAACTACTCGACACGAGATATTGCTGAAGAACTTTTTATATCCGAAAAGACTGTTCGCAACCACATATCTAATGTTATGCAAAAATTAGGTGTTACAGGACGTGCTCATGCAGTAGTGGAATTAATAAGGATGAATGAAATTTCTTTATAGCCTTCGCTTGAAGGCTATTTTTTATGTGCTAAAACTTATTATTCGCCATATAGTTTATTGGTGATGATATGAACGTAATGATTTATGATACAGGAATTGGGTTAATACCTTTTTTACAAAAAGCAATTAAAAAGAAAAAATATAATAATTATTATTTATATATGGACGAAGATGTTTTTCCGCTTGGAAATAAGCCTAAAGAATATATTGTTGAACATTTAAAATATATTTTGAATTTAGCAGATAAAAAATATGATATTCTTATTTTAGCTTGCAATTCTTTATCTTCATTTTTAGATTATGTTGATTTATCTAAATATAAAATTAAGATTTATTCGATTTTTGAAGAAAATCTTAAATTATTAAATAAGAATGTTACTTTCATTGGAACAAGTGCTTCAACAAGTAACGTCATTGACTATCCAAAAATCGCTTTAGATGATTTGCCATTGTTAATTGAATCAAACCACGTAAAAGAAATAATCGAGTTAATAAATGGTATAGATATTAAAACTGATACTGCAATACTAGGATGTACGCATTTTCCATTAGTTAAATTTATTTTTGAAGATTTATTTCCTAATATAAAATTTATATCTAATGAGGATGCAATTATTGATAAATTACCAAACAGCAAT
>CAKPAV010000387.1 GCA_934133115.1 uncultured Bacilli bacterium | reverse complement strand
TCCTCCTTTTCATTTTACCCTATTTGGGCAAAATTTTGGGGGACATTTCAATTACTATGGTGCCGGCTAGAGGAGTCGAACCCCCGACCCACTGATTACGATTCAGTTGCTCTACCAACTGAGCTAAGCCGGCGTAATTTCAAAGAAATGCAATATCGAAACTTAATTTGCATATCCTGCATTTCCTACTTATTATACATCAAGTTTATTAAAAAAGAAAAGCAAAATAGGCATTTTCATTATCTTTTTTAATCAAATACGAATATCTTGTTTTAGGGGGATTTCTTATGTACTATCAAACTTTTAATAGTTATGTACCTTATTCACCATATGAGCCAAGTGGTGAAGAGTTTAATTATCGTAGCACTACAATGAACTCAAATAGATTTTTTGGCTTAAAAGAAGGATTTGAAAGTGGTAATATTTTAAAGCAAGAATATTTACCATATAAAAACCATAAAGTACCTTCAGTGACCACTAATAACGAAAAAGATAGCCTTTTAGTAGAATTGATGATGAAATATGATTATATGCATGATTTAAATTTAATACTAGATATTTATCCTACTGATAAAGAAGCTTTAGCTTTATTTTTAAGTGTGCGCAACCAATATTTAAAGACTCGTGAAGAGTATGTCAAACGCTTTGGACCATTATGCGTTGAAGATGCAAATGATACAAATGGAACATTTAATTATGTTACTGTTCCTAGTCCATGGTTAATTAAATAAGGAGGATTAAATATGTGGAAATATAGTAAAAGTCTTTTATATCCAATTAATATTAAAAAGCGTGACTTAAAAATGGCAAACTTTATTATCACGCAATATGGAGGACCATATGGTGAATTAGGTGCTGCTTTACGTTATTTAAACCAACGCTACACAATGCCAGATGAAAGAGGTAGAACATTACTTACTGATATTGGCACTGAAGAATTAGGCCATGTAGAAATGATTTGTACCATGTTATATCAATTAATGAAAGGTAGTTCCTTGCAAGAATTAGCGGAAGTAGGATTAGATAAACACTATGCTCAACATGGATTAGGTTTATTCCCAACTGATGTAAATGGTGTTGCTTTTTCCATGACTAATGTTGGCTCAACTGGTGATTATGAAGCTGACCTAGAAGAAGATTTAGCAGCTGAACAAAAAGCCAAATTAACATATGAACATATTATTGATTTAGCAAAAGATCCAGATTTAATTAATCCACTTCTTTATTTAAGACAAAGAGAAGTTGTTCATTACAATCGTTTTAAAAATATGCTTGATGTCTATAAAAAAGAATTTGGTAAAAAATAGATAAAAATGGTGCATACAAATTAACTAAGTATGCACCATTTATATTAAATTATTTCTTTTCTACTTTTTTTGTTTCGACTTTTTCACTTTTTCCATTATTTGCTAAAGTTTCTTTTAAAGAAGCTAATAATCCAGTTACATTAGCTATATCACTTGGTACAACGATTTTTGTTGATTGTCCTTCTGCAACTTTTTCTAATGCTTCAAATCCTTTAAGAGTTAAATAACCTGGATTTGGATTCGCTTCATTAATTCTTCTAATACCTTCAGCTTGTGCTTCAGCAATACGAAGAATCGCTTCTGCTTGACCTTCTGCTTCTTTTACCGCTTGAATTCTTGTGGCTTCAGCATTTAATATTGCAGCTTCTTTTTTACCTTCTGCGGTTAAAATTGCCGCTTGCTTTTCGCCTTCTGCGGTTAATATAGCTTCACGTTTTTGACGTTCAGCACGCATTTGTTTTTCCATTGCTTCTTGAATGTCACGTGGTGGCAAAATATTTTTTAATTCCACACGATTTACCTTAATTCCCCAAGGGTCAGTAGCTTCATCAAGAATCAAACGCATTCTTTGATTAATAGTATCTCTGCTCGTTAAT
>CAKPAV010000386.1 GCA_934133115.1 uncultured Bacilli bacterium | reverse complement strand
AATATATGCTATTTTATTTTTAATTTATAGTTTCATTCTTTTTTACTAAATTTTCTAAACGCTTGAACCGTTTGAACCGAGCCATACCAAAACATAATTTTATCAGCAAAATATATAATCACTCCGAAAATTTTAATCAATATATTAACTCTAACCGATGTATCGACATAGCATTTTATCTGTTCATAATCTGTAGGTATAAAATATTTAATCAAACTTGAAAAATAATATTTATAATAGCAAGGTCTTATATTAGTTTGAGATAAATCTGGAATATAGAAGATATTAAAAAATATAAATGTAATTAGAATAGTCATAAATATTGATTTAATCCAATTCAAACCGTTATCGCTATATAAAGAACTTAAATAAATTGAAAATATATCCCCAAAATCTTTAAGAGTTTTATTTGGTTTATTTAGTAATTTTTTTTTATATAATTTAGTTTCTTCTGCATGATATTCTAACGCTTTTATTGAATTTGATTTTTTATATTCTTCATGTTTAAAAATTCTTGCTGTTTGCCAATTTTTCAAGTTTTTAAATTCACAATTAATAACAAATATATGTCCCAATATAACTGTTCCATATAAATCAATATTTGCAGATTTAATATTTTTTAGATATATGATACCGTTATTAAATATATTTTTTAGCTTCATATATTTGAAGTAACAATTTTCAATTAAAATTGTAGAATCTATGTCTTTAAGTATAATATCTTCCATACTAATAAAAATAAATTTTGTATATTTAGATGTTATTCTTTCGCCAATATACAATTTTCCGCTAATTTCAGAATAGTTTAAATTAATTCCTTTACAATTACAATCTGTTAAATCAAAACAGCCATAAAATTCTGAATTAGTAAAATCTATAATATTATTAGAATTAATGGCTCTAAAATCACAATAATCATAAAATTTTGCTAAACTTAAACAAACTCTTTTATTAAAATAAGATAGTAAAAAACTGCATCCATTTATAAAATTAGAACCACTAAAGTTAGCATTTTTTTCAAAATTTGATTCCCTAAAATCAACATATTGAAAAGATACTTGAGAAAAATTTGCACCATTATAAAAATAACATGAAGAAAAATTAGTATAACTTTTAAATATAGAATTATCAAAATTTACATAATTATCAAAATTTAACATAATACTATAAACTTCTTTATTAAAAATAGAATAACTATAATCTACATTTTGATTATATTTTGAGGCTATATTAGTAATCTCATTAAATTCTATATTGTTAGCATTTATATAAAAAGGGCAATCATTATTATTAGTTCTAATTAATTTATTTATAATTTTACGAATATCAAATTCAAAATTGACTTTTATTCTATAATTATCTATTCTGTCAAAATTTTCTATTGTAAAAAAATTAAAACCTACTCTATTTTTATCACCAATATTTAGAGTTAATTCTTCATTTTTAACTAAATATTTTTTAATACTTTTATTCTTTGCTATTTTTTTTCTCTGTTTATTTAAATCATACTTAAGCCATTTAATTAAATCTTCTTCTGTGTTATAAATTTTTGGTTGTTTCATATATCATAATTCCTAAAATAATAATTTACACAATTATAACAAAAATTTAATAAATTACGAGTAAATTAATAAAACAATTATTTAAAAAATTATATTATAAAAATTAAATTTTGTTTCAAAAATAAGCTACCGATTTAATTAAATCCTATAGCTTTTATTATTTTCTATTTCTTAAAAAGCTCGCTATGTGAACCTACAGTCTGAATATTTTATAAATAAAAAATATTAATAAAATATTCTGATAAATATATCAAATCAATTTATAACAAAGAATAATTAAAAAGGAATCGGATAAAAATTCTTAAAATTCTTAATATAATTTCTTAAATAATTTAAATTAAAC
>CAKPAV010000385.1 GCA_934133115.1 uncultured Bacilli bacterium | reverse complement strand
AAAGGGAACATTATTTATAATATTTTCATTAGTATTCTTTATGTTTGCATTATTAGCTGGTATTTATTGGATATTGTTTATAAAGTAAAAATGGGAGGAGAAAGAAAAATGTTAGCAAGACTGGGTGTGCTTTATACGAGCGTTGTTTTGACATCAGTTCCTATGCTAGAATTTGACTTGAGAGTAGAGGATGGATTAATAACTTTAATTATATTGGAAGTGGTATATATAACAATTTATACATGGGCTTATTTTAGGATAAGAAAGAAGAGAAAGAAGTAGTTATTAAGAGGAACCTTTTTATGGAAGAATTGAAGGCGTAGAAAAAAGTGCTAATGTGGTTTGTGATGCTTTGTAAATGCCTATAATATATCGAAAAGTGAGGAGTCAATAGTGCAAGAAAATAATTTTGTGGATGATTTTAAAAAAGGTCTTGTTAGAGAGAATGCAAAATTTAGAAGTATATGTATAAAATATTCGCCGATTATTGTTACAATATATATTATTCTTGTTGTAATATCTATGATTATGGATGTGATTTATAATAAAGAGTTGGGGTTTGTAATTAAATATCCGGGAATAGTAATTTTGAAAATTATGGGTATTTTTGTGGCTATATATTGGACTCCTAAAATAATATTTATATTAATAGAATGTATTTTGAAAAGTAACAGGAGAAAATAACAATGGCATTTATATGGAAAAAGGTTACTGATAAAGAAGATAAAGAGTATATTGAATCAAAGGGATTTACATATATTGATGGTAAATCTATATCGGATGCACGTTGGTGTGCTATTGATAAAGAAAAGTATTTTGGTTTCTAGGGGAGGTGGAGGTCTTGAAATGCTAGAAAGCTACGCTCTTTATTTAGATGGTGAAATCATAGAGGTGGAAGGTGAAGAAAAATTTAAGTGAAGTCGATTTAATAATGATTTAAAAATTTATTGGACTATCAACAAGTTGATAGTAAACGAAATACAGCTAAATAAATATAGTATTAATGAGTTAATGCAGATTGTTAAAGAAGCATTTATAGTATTTAGTTATTGTGGATTAAAAAAATCACAAGTTTTAGAAGTTGCAGTGGAAATAAATGTAGAATTAAGTGATAAAAGAGAACAGAATGGCATTAATAGATCAGTTAATGTTCGCAGGATGTAAGGATTGGTAAGAGGAAATGTTTAATTATTACATGTAAACTTCCAATTATTACAAGTTGCGGAACAGTTCCAAGTTTTATGGTAGAATACAGCACCTAAGATGTTTGAGGCAGATGATTTTATCGGGCATCTGCGGAATACCGTAAACTGTGAGGAGATTTTTATATTTAGAAACAAAAATATCGTATTTGTGCGACTTGAGGTGTTTCGTAAACATCTAAAGTAATAGTATAAGAAAAGGTAAATATGTGGGGGTATTTGGAAAATTTGCAAGGATACTATTTACATTAAGATAAAAGGAACATTGAGAACAATGGTTGATATTATAGGAGACGGGTACTTGGGGGATGCAAGTGGACAGATAGAAGCAGTTTTATTATGATATTTGCAGAAAAGATTGGATGGCGTCTGCGGACGAGTGCGTTCTTGTTCGAAATCTGGACAAGAATGGAAAAATCGACAGCAGTAGACAGGCGTATATTTAGAGAAAGCGACGGAGTGGAGGAAGGATGATGAAAGGCAATCATAAGATTTTTGAATGGATGATCGTGATTATCGTAGCAATTATACTAATTGTTATCTCTAGTAAGGTATCCGATGCGTTGGATATTAACAGGAGAGCAGCAAGGTATCTCATATTGACAATAGTAGGTTTGTTTTGCTGGGCTATAGATACAATACAGAAAAAGGGTTAGATTTCATATATGAGATCTTGAATGAAACACGAATTTATAGATGAGGAGAAAC
>CAKPAV010000384.1 GCA_934133115.1 uncultured Bacilli bacterium | reverse complement strand
CAAGAGATTTGTTTAAGAGAGATTAGGTGAAAAAATGGATAATAATATGGAAGTTAGTGTTTGTATTACTGCATATAAACAAAAAAAATATCTTAGACAATGTCTTGATACAATTTTTTCTCAAGTGTTCACGCGGAATTTTGAAGTTATTGTTTGTGATGATTGTTCAAATGATGGAACTGAAGAAATTTTAATTGAATATAAGAATAAATATAAAGATAAGTTTATTTATAGAATTAACAAAAAAAATTTAGGACTATCTAAAAATATTTATCAATGTAGAGTTCTTGCAAGAGGTAAGTATATTTGCGGTGCAGAGGCAGATGATTGGTGGTGCGATGATTATAGAATACAAAAGCAATATGACTTTTTAGAATCTCATCCGAATTGTTCAGCTGTTGCTTGTAATTACTTTCATGGTAGTGAATGTGGAAATGTTCTTAGAAAAAAAGTTATGAAAAATTACGAGATTAATAAATATTATTCGTTAAAAAACTATAAATGCTATGGGATGATAATACATGGTAATACTTTAATGTATAGAAATGTTTTACCTTATACCAGTGAAAAATATAAAAAAATGTGTTTAGCTGAATCAACAATGGATGATGTCATTAATAGAGTTTTATTATATGATGCTGGAAAAATTTTTGTTTTAAAAGATGTTATGCATGTACATAGGGATGGCTCACAAAATGAA
This sequence comes from uncultured Bacilli bacterium, assembly GCA_934133115.1. Next base: position 1,211 of record CAKPAV010000384.1, on the reverse strand, counting down.
TTTAGTTTTTCGGCACAGTCATGTGATAAATCGATAGAACACACGTATATGTATTATAGGATAGTAGATAATGTAACAAACTATTTTGATGGAAAATATAATTTAATAAGTTTAAAGGCAAATAGATTGGCCTACATGATGATGTTATATCATTTTTACAAAAATAAATTTAATATTAGCAAGAGTGAATATAAAAAATTGTTAAAATACTCAGGAAATAAAATACATATGCTTGCGATTAAAAAGCATTTGAGAAATATTGCTATAAAAATAATTGGAAAGATACTTTAGAAAAATGGAAGAATTTATAAGTAAAAAAGTTACATCTAATGTCCTTTGGAGATTTCTTCAAAGTATTTGTTCTAAAGGTATTGAATTCGTTGTTCAAATTTTCTTGGCTCGTATTTTGATGCCTGATGATTTTGGAACACTTGCAATATTAGCAATTTTTTCTAATATTGCTAGCACAATAGTTGATAATGGTTTAACATCTTCATTATTGCAAAAAAAAGAGTCAACAAAATTGGATTACTCAACAGTATTTTTTATACAATTTATTTTATCAATTTTAATGTATCTACTATTGTTTTTTCTATCGCCGTTAATTGCTTCTTACTATGATAATGCTAATTTATCTGTTTATATTAGAGTATATTCTTTTGTAATAATTACTACATCAATTAGTTCTGTGTACACTACTATTCTGAGAGCACAATCAAAATTTAAAGATTTGTTTATTGCTAATGTTGTTGGAATAATATTTCAGGCTGGATCAGGAATACTTATGGCATTAAATGGATTTGGGGTGTGGAGTTTAATTGTTTCACAAGTACTTTATTATTTTATTTCAACTATATTACTAGTTATAATTGTAAAATGGATTCCCCCTTTTAAAATTTCTTTTTTGAGTTTTAAAAATTTGTTTAAGTTTAGTTGGAAAATGACAATTGGTTGGTTAGTAGGCACATTATATAATGATGTGTTTTCACTTGTTGTAGGAAAAAAGTATGATAGTGAGACATTGGGATATTACTCAAAGTCTCAAACTATTCCTTATGCCATTAATCAAATAGTTACACAAGTGACATCGGCTGTTATGTTCCCTGAATTTTCTAAAGTACAAGACGATAAAGAATTAATTAAGGTAAAAACGAGAACTATGATATCAATTTTATCCGCCGTTTTATTTCCTATTATGGCAGGTATTGCAG
>CAKPAV010000383.1 GCA_934133115.1 uncultured Bacilli bacterium | reverse complement strand
ATATTGACGTTCTCTTTTAACAATCTTAACGACTTCAAACATTACTTCATAACGTAAATAAACCACATCATCAAGTAAAGCATTATGAAGATATTTTTCTTCAATAATAACATCTTCATCCGTATCAGAAATATTAGCAAATGCATAGTGGTGTTTTACACTAACTATTGTTGCTTTAATAAGTCCTAAATTATAAGGGGTAAGATATGTATTATCTTCTTCAATAATATCTCCTTCGACTATTAAATTATTAATTATGTTCATTAATTCATTTTTCTTACCATCATAAATTGAACATATATCTCCCATCTTACAATAAGGATTATCTTTAATATAATTTATAATTTTTTCATGCATTCTAATCACATCCTTTCGAGCAATAAAAAAGGGCAGTTAAAACCACCCTTTCAAAGCATCAATTTTCTAGATAACGTAATCAACGATTACTGCTAAAAAGAAGAATAAAACTGCAAAAGCAAAAGTAAGAATTGAAACAACTTTTTCTGATCCTCTTTCTTTTTGCTTAGCAAAAATGTTTAATCCTCCACCTGTAATAGCACCAGATGCACCATCTGATTTACCACCTTGAAGTAATGAAAGTATAATTAATATAACGGCGACAATTAAGAATATAATATCAAGCCAATGCATACCATTTGAATCTGCTAAAAACATATGTCTACCTCCTAAACTATTGTTTGCTTATATATATTACAACATTTTACTACGTAAAAAAACACTTTTTTGATTTTATTTTCGTATTTTAATAAATTTATGATTAAAATTGACTATTTTTTATAAATAACATTAACGTTTTTATCTTCATTAAGCTTAGAAAGAAACGGAGTATTCGCATTAGTAACATCCACATATTCATAATCTATCATGTTGGTGATGTTACTTTTTAAAGCATTATCTAATTCTATTCCGACTTCACACATCATTTTAGATGCTTGTCTACAATATTTAAACTTAATGCCGATGAATATATGTAATGTTGCTTCACCTTTTACTTGGCACTTACTAGCAACAATTTTTCTAACAAAATCGTATTTATTAGCGATATTAAGTAATGCTTCTTTATATGAATCATTAACTTCATACGGTTCGAAATTTAGATTATTAATATTGCCAATTTTATTCATATTATCCATATACTGTTGAAGCATTTCACTTTGGGAGTTTCGAAGTTTTAAGCGTTCTTCCTCTAAGCCATTACGCATATAAAATAATCCTAATTTTTCCACTACTTCATCAATTGCGGTTTTATTAAGCATCATTACTTTTTTATATAAGTCAATGCATTTATCATCATTATAATAATTATAAATATCCGCTAAATTAAGAATGGCTGAGACATTATCATTAACTTTTGTGATATATAACTCATAGCATCCTTTTGCTTTTTCTACTTCATAAGTTTCTAAGTAAGCATTAGCTAATACACCTAAGTCATTTTCTGATAATTCTTCAATGTTATTTTCTTTCCATTTATCAATTAATTTTTTGGATTCTTCAATAGATTTCTTGGCATTTTCTAGCCATAATCTATTTTTATTTAATAATTCTTTATTAAGTTCATCTTCTAATTTTATAACTTCTTTGTAATAATCGTTAGATTTATCAAAATCAAAATTAATTTTATATTCTTTAACATTCAATGCTTCCATGCGTTGCTTTAAGTTCGGGTGAGTAGGAAGTCGTTCTATTAATGCTACATTTAAGAATTTATGGTAATTGTCATTAAATTCATTAAATTCTTTGATGAATTTATCACTAATAATTTTAGTATAATTAAAATCATCTACATTATCCAAATTGCTTATCATGAAACTAAAGTGTGGTATTTCATAAAAATAATGAATGGCGGAAATCTTACTATTAGCATTAATAAAGTTTTGCTCATCATGAAAT
>CAKPAV010000382.1 GCA_934133115.1 uncultured Bacilli bacterium | reverse complement strand
AAAGCATCACTAGCTTCGCCTAATCCTGACATATTTCCATCACCCATAAAAAGAAATACATCGACAAAATTGTATTCTATATCAGTAGTGGAAGAACTATTAGAAACGCTAGTATTCATACAACTAGATAGAGCCAAAATGCATGGCAAAATAAGTAATGCTTTAAATTTGTTTTTCATAGAAATATTTTAAACTAAATTAGTCCGCTAAGGCAATAAAGTGAATGTTATCTAATGTTAATGTTCCTGTACCAATTTTCATTAACTTAATGTTCAAATATTGAGAAACCGCTGTTGGTGTAAATACAAATATATAACTTTGTGATTCATTTGTGGAAACAACTAAATTTTGTGTCATATCATTTGCATTTGTTTTGCCATTTAAATTGCATTTTAGAGTTACATTACCATCAGTTTGGTTGTTTATAGTAAATGCCATTAAATACTTTCCACTATAAACAGATGCATCTTCATTATTAGTAGGTTGATATCTAATTTGCGCAATAGGATTTTTGTTTAAAGATTTATTAGAGATACACTCAATAACGCCATTAGTTAAAGAAATTGTAACATTAGTCTTAGAAGAATTAGATGCATACCATCCAGGTGTTGTAAAAGGGCTGGAAATATTACTTAATGACTCTTTGCTATCGGTTATTAATGAACTATCATCTAAATTAATAACTCTAATAGTAACAACTTTAGTAACTTCATCACATTTAATAGTTAAAGTTGTTTTTCCAACACTTACTGGAGTGATATTTCCTTTATCATCTACAGTGGCAATTTCTTTATTTTCAATTTCATATGTAATATTATCTGCTTCAGTTGCATCAACTGGTGAAGCAGTAGCGTTTAAGTTTTGAGAAGTAGTGCCTTTATTTAAATCAAAGACTATTTCATTGTTGTATAAATTGATATTGCTTAGAGTAATGTCTTCGACAGCTTTATAATCAATAACATATTGTAATGATTTTTTAATAGATGCTTTTGACTCACCATTTATAGAAAGACTTAAATCAATTGGAGTATCTTTTAAAGTAGAACTTTTACCATAACTAATGGTGTAACAAGCCCAATAGTAAATACCAGCTTTTGATTCATCAGTCGTTAAATCTAAGCCATCATAAAAATATGTTATATCATTAGCAATAATGCCTCTATATACGGTTGGTACTTCTTTGACCTTTTCAGTGTGTCCTTCTAGGCTTGCACGAGTAAATGTTAATGAATTGATATCACCTTTAACAGCGACAGCAAATCTTAAAACATAATTGTTTTCAAGTTCGGCATATTGAGTATAAATTTTAGAATATGCAACTTTTTCATCGCTACCAATAAGTTTTTTAACTGATTGAGCACCAACGGATTGAATAGAAGAAGCTTCTTCTATAAAATGTGTATCTTTTGTAATAGAATTATCTCCAAATTGAATCATAGCTAGAGCAGCAGCTAAGACAAAAACTGAATTTCTTAATACTTTCTTCATTACTTTTACCTCCTAAAACTCATCATCATATGAAGAAGAATTTCCCATATTATGGTCTTCATTTACAGTAGACACTAAAATAACATCTTCGACTTTAATATTTTCAACAAATAATGTTGGATTTATATACTCTTTTTTCATTATTCTTTACCTTCTTTTTTCTTTGATTTAATATTTTCTAATAATTTATCAATTGGTTTTTCGAACCATACCGCAATTAAACAAACAATACTAATTGCAAATATGATATCAATAGTTATTTGGCTACCTTTTAATACTTTTACCCAAGTAGGAGTAACTGGAATAATTTTCATGCCGGGAGCAATATAGTTCATTTGGTTAGAGCGACAAACAGTATATAAAACACGATGTACTGATTCTCTCATTGCCCACGCTAATTCACCATAATCTTTTGAATATTGTTTTAATGCATC
>CAKPAV010000381.1 GCA_934133115.1 uncultured Bacilli bacterium | reverse complement strand
GAGCAAAATTTTGTAATTGCTGCTATTAATAAAATCGGCACAATTTGAGATTTAACAATTAGAATCATTTACACTAAAAAATAAAATTTTTATAATTTAATAACTAATTATTATGATACAATAATTAATGGTGATTATATGGACACAGTTACACTTAAAATTAGCGAAGAAACAAAAGAAAAAATTATTAATTTTTATAAAGATTATCAAATTGAACATAATGAAAATTATGTGATATTTTTTGCTAAATTTGAAAAAGTTGTTATTAAAATATATGAAAATAATAAAAAAGAATATAAAGCTCTTTTTAGCGGAGAAAACGCATTAAATGAAGCAAAAATATTTGATAATAATGCTTTACTTAATGAAAAGAAAGTAAAAGAAAAATCCCAATGGCTTGATGAACTTGATCAAATTGGTTCTGATGAAGTTGGTGTTGGTGATGTATTTGGCCCTACTATTGTTGTGGCGTGCTTTACTAGCGCTAAAGACATTGAACTTTTAAAGTCTTTAAAAGTTGATGATTCTAAAAAGATGAGCGATCAAAAAATCATGGAAATTGCACCAATTTTAATGGAAAAACTCACTTATTCTTCTATGACTCTTAGTAATCAAAAGCTAAACGAAATGATGGAAAAAGGTAACAAAAAACTTGCTTTAGAAGCAAAAATGCATAATCAAACACAAATTAATGTATTAAATAAAATTAATAAATGTGTTCCTGTTTATCTTGATCAATTTCTTAATCCATTTACATATCAAAATTATTTAAAAGATACGCAAATTGTACCAAATTTACATTTTAAAACTAAAGGTGAATCCTATTATCCTTCTATTGCCGCTAGTAGCGTTATAGCGCGTTACATATTTCTTATAAGAATGAAAGAACTTGATGAAAAATATCAAACTCATTTTCCACTTGGTGCAGGAAAAAATGTTGATGAATTTTTAGTTTCATTTATTAAAACTCATTCTTTAGAAGAAACTAAAAACATTGTTAAAGCACATTTTGAAAACTTTAAGAAATTAGAAAAATAGTTTTTGCTCTTCAATCGTATTTTTTTTTGACACATTATCACCTCTTTAGATAATAGTCGTAGCATAAAAAATCTCCAAAAGAATTATCTATTGGCGTACATAAACATCTTTTTTGTATTGTCTGTTTTTTTAGATTTAGTTTAAAAGCAGTATTCTTATTTTATAAATTTTCTATATAAACATTAGGAATTGTAAATATATCATTGTCTCTTATATTCTTCCTTTTCTTATAAACAATTGATCCTCATACAAATCCACTAATAAAATATAATCATATGGATCTTTAGGAGAATTTAAATGTACTAGATAGAAATTCTTTACTTCGTAAATGATGTTGTTTGTAAATTCTTGCTGTATTTTTTGTATATTATTTTTTTAGAATCAATTGGATATAAACTCAAAATTGTGATTCCATGCCATTAATTATTTGTAAAGATAAAACAACTATACCTTGTACGTTTTTTTTACAAAAAGAATGACTATGATCATGTATAGATGTAGAATGTTTGCTTGTAAAATAGCGGAAATTAATACTTATATTTGTATCATCAAAAGTTTCTTTTATTAATCTTAAACCGCAACAAAAAAACTTCATGTGTTCTTTTAAAATATATTTTCATAGTTCTAACTCAAATGGGAATGTATCCATTCTTTTTCTTTCAGTCTTAATTGAATTTTGTTTAAAACTTAGATTATACAAAATAGAATTACTTCTTTTTTGATTTTTTATTAAATATTGCCCATAATATTATACAAACGGCTGCAATCGGTACTATCCATATTCCTAATTCAACTTTTTTATTCAGCACATATGATAGATATGGCATTAAAATGGCTAGAGCAATTGGCAATAGCAGAAAAAATCCTGCAATCACATTGTATTTT
>CAKPAV010000380.1 GCA_934133115.1 uncultured Bacilli bacterium | reverse complement strand
ATATGTAAAAAGCCTAAATTTGTTAATTTAATTTAATAAATTAAAAAAAATGTGTATAATTAACAAGGGAGTTGATATTATGGCATCATTTAAGAGTTTTGCATTAAGTCCAAAGATGATTTCTTGCATTGAAAAAATCGGCTATAAAGAGCCATCAAAAGTACAAGAACTAGTTATTCCTGCTGCCTTAAGAAAAGAATCTATGGTGGTTACTTCAGAAACTGGTTCAGGAAAAACACATGCTTTTCTTATTCCTATTATTAATAATATTGTTATTTCATCACATAGCGTACAAGCAATTATTGTTTCACCAACTCGTGAACTTGCAAGACAAACATATGATTTTGCAAAGCAATTTTGTGACACTTTTAAAGGATTACGTGTGCAATTATTTTCTTCACAAGTAGAAAAGAATCGTAATGTTAATAAGTTAAATAATACTCCACATATCATTATTGCAACGCCAGGTCGCCTATTAGATTTAGGCTTAGATGATAAAAATATTAATTTATCTACTGCCCAATATGTCATTCTTGATGAAGCCGATATGCTTATGGATATGGGTTTCTTTGATGATATCAATAAATTGTTAGAGCATTTAGATTCTGCTTCTAAAATGGTGTTTTCTGCAACAATAAATCCTAAACTATCACGTATTATTGAAAAGTATATTGGGGCGGAACATGTCATTAGTTTAGAAAACCTAACTAATAATAAAGTAAGCCATTATGCAATTGATATTAGACATCAAGGGAAAAAAGAAGCATTATCTTCATTTATTAATGTCATTAATCCATATTTCTTACTTGTTTTTGCTTCTAAAAAAGAAGATGTTAATGATTTGTATTTTTATTTAAAAAATAATGGATACAATGTTGGCGTTATTCACGGCGATTTAGAAAAACGTGAACGTAAAAATATGATGAAACGCATTAAAAATCTTGAATTCCAAATTGTAGTATGTTCTGATATGGCCGCTAGAGGAATTGATATTGAGAACGTTAGTGATGTTTTAAATGTTGATCTACCAAAAGATTTATCATTTTATTTCCATCGTGCCGGAAGAACTGGTCGTTTTTATAAAGATGGCAAGTGTTATACTTTCTATGATGATGATAAGTGCGATGATATTTTAAAACTTCAACAACAAGGTGTAATTTTTAATTATTTAGTATTAAAAAATAGCGAGCTTAAAGAAGGCAAAGCACCAAATTATAAAAAAGAATTCCGTAAAAAGAAAGATTTGGAATTAGAAAAAGATATTAAGCGTGCCGTTATTGAAACTAAAAGAAATACCGTAAAGCCAGGATATAAAAAAGCAGTCAAAAACGCTGTTGAAAAAGTTAAAAGAAAACATCATCGTAAGATGATTAAAGATAATATTCGTAAACAACGTGTAGAACGTTATAGAAGTGAGGCAAGAAATAATGGAAGATAAATTAATTATTGGAAGTCATGTTAATGATAATGCACCAGATTTTGTTTTAGGTTCGGTTAAAGAAGCAATTAGTTATGATGCAAATGCGCTTATGTTTTATACTGGTGCTCCGCAAAATTCATTTCGCCGTCCTGTAAGCGAACTAAAAGGAGCAGAAGCACAAGCACTTCTTAAAAGTGCAGGAATAAGTATTAACAACGTAGTTGTTCACGCTCCATATTTCATCAACCTTGCCAATTCAATTAAGCCGGAATTATTTGAATTTTCTTTAAAAGCATTAATTGATGAAATAAATCGTGTTGATGCTTTAGGATTTTATAAATTAGTTCTTCACCCAGGCTCACACGTTAAAGCTGGATTTGAAGTAGGCATTAATAAACTTATTGAAGGACTTAATAAAGCAATTGAAGCCACTAAGGGTAGCAAAGTAAAAATTTTAATTGAAACTATGGCGGGAAAAGGAGCAGAAATTGGTATAACCTTAGAAC
>CAKPAV010000379.1 GCA_934133115.1 uncultured Bacilli bacterium | reverse complement strand
TTTTTTGCTTCAAATGAATCAGGGCGCGCAATTAACCATTTATTCGTTTGATATAGCATTGGATCAAAATCAGAAGTTACACTACCAACATTTGTTCCTTTTGGAAGTGCGACTAACATGATGAATCCTTCTTCACTTGCGTGACAAGGAGCAAAATGTAAAGTCGTTGAATATATTTCAACTGCAATTCCTTTAGGTACTAAGAATGCCTCAGTGTTTTTAGAATCATATTGTCCATTTTTTATATCTTCTACTTTTCCTAAAACAAGAATAAAATCTTCATTTGCCACATTAATTTCGCTACTTTTATGATATTCCAAGCAATATACAGATTTATTATGCCCTGAGCAAAATCCAAATTGAATTGGCATATTACCAAACATATTTTTACTAGCAAATTCAAATTCAATTGTATTTTCTAGTTCTTCGTCACTTGCGCGATACATAACCCGATTAGCTGGGCATTCTTTTGCTTTTAAAATTTCTAAAGTTTTAGTAAATGGATAATTAATTATTTTTCCAAATTTAGCAAACTTTTCATCATAAATTGAATTTATTTTCATAAGTAATTTTTAAATAACTCCCGCATTTCTTTTAAAATGAGACGCACTCTATTTCTTGTTCTTCCTCGACGTGTTGGTCCATAAATGGATACACCAATAGAAATTTTACCATCAAGATCTTTAATAAAATGAATTGTGGTTTCATATTCGTCAATAATACCAAATATCTCATTATAATCTTTATCATATTTTATATTATTATAATGATTATTGTTAAAGAATTCTTTAACAATTTTTGCACAATTATCCGCATTTGTTTTCACTTTTATGGGACGTAATGATGAATCTTTACTATCTTCATCGCTCGTGGAGAAAGTTTCAAATATAGCTAGTCTCATAGGCGGCCTCCTTTTTTAGATTCTATTTGTTGTTGTCGGATCAAAGAAATGAATCTTATTCATATCAAATTGATAATCTAATTTATTTCCTGGATTAATCTCATTCGCGGAACTTGTCTTAATTACAACACGTTGTCCAGCAATATAGCCATAAACAATTAATTCGTGACCTAATAATTCTGATACATCACATTCAATGTTTATATCTGTGCCAGGATTTTTATTATTTATATCTTTACTAATATAAATATCTTCTGGACGAACGCCCAAAACAATTTCTTCTAAATTGTTTAGTTGTGTTTCGTGTTCATTAGATAGAGCATCCATGTTTTCTTTAAATTTTTTATCAAGTTCTTCAAGATGTTTTTCGCGTGCTTCTAATTTCTTTTTGTGATCACTAGGAATTACTTGGTTAACTAGTGCTTCTTTATCATGTTCATACTCATTTTTTAAAGATTCTAACTCTTTTTCAAATTTTTCGTTAATACTTATTTCTTTATTTTTGATAAAGTTCTTTAACATATTAGCTTTTTCTTTATCTAAAGCAATTTTAACTTCCGAATTTGTGTTTTCATCTTTAATAACAAAATTATTTTTAACTAATTTACCTTTAAAGAAGTTCATAGCTGGAGAGCCAATAAATCCTCCAACAAATATATTTGCCGGTGTGTTATATACTTCTCTTGGTGTGCCGATTTGTTGAATATAACCATCTTTCATAACCACAATACGACTTGCCATAGTCATAGCTTCGGTTTGGTCATGAGTAACATAAATTGTGGTTGCTTCAACACGTTTATGAATTTTAGCAATTTCTGTACGCATTTGGACACGAAGTTTAGCATCTAAGTTACTTAAAGGTTCATCCATTAAGAATACTTTTGGATTTCTAACGATTGCTCTTCCTAAAGCAACACGTTGTCTTTGTCCACCTGACAAAGCCTTAGGCTTACGATTTAAGTATTGTGTTAAGCCTAAGATTTCTGCGGCTTCTTCAACACGGCGAGCAATTTCTTCTTTTGGTACT
>CAKPAV010000378.1 GCA_934133115.1 uncultured Bacilli bacterium | reverse complement strand
CGCTTATATTGTTGGTGCCGCTTTCTCCGGTGATACTGGTCCTTGCGATCTGGATAAAAGCAGACAGCAAAGGACCTGTTTTTTTCAGACAGGAACGTATCACCCAGTATGGCAGAAAATTCAAAATATATAAATTTATTATACCAAAATATTAATGTTTTGCAAATTAACGAATAAGGATGGCATTTTATAGCACTAGTTTGTAATTAAATATTAAAATTTATCTTTATGGTATAATTTTTTTAATTATATCCACTTCTAATACTTTATATATTTCTGTATCTGGAGTAATTAATGGAACTAAATTATTTATTATAAATGCATCTGCTGTATTACCACATTGTGTCAAAGACAATTCCTTTCTTAATATATTATATATTTCTCCTCTAACCCTTTTTATATCATCTTTTGGATTACCTTTATCAATACTATTTATAATAACATTTTTTATTAAAGATTGTATTTCGGTATATTTTTCTGGCTTATTATTATCTATAAATTTTTTAATAATTTCATCGTCTAACAAGTAAGACTCTATATGCCTTTTTGATAATACTATTATGTTTTTCTCTTCATTGACTTTAACTTCTTCATCTGTCATATCATCTCTATCAAGCAATTTTTTTACATTAATACTTTTTGAAAAATTTTTTATTATTTTTTCAGGTATATAATCTTCTTTTATTATATCTTCTGAAGAACCTCCTGATATAAATAAAATATTTGGATATTTATCATTAAATATTTTATTATATATGGTTGCATCATAATTATATCTTTTATTACCAGAAAAGCTTCCTTCAGATAATACTATATACTCTGGGATTATTAATTCAGATAAATCATCAAGGGCTAAAGACAAAAATTTTTCCCATACAGTTTTGCTTAATTTAGTAGGTTTAATAATGACATAATTATCAAAATCATGACTATCAAAATCTAACATGGCTACGCTATTAGGATTTTCTTTTAATATTCTTTCAGCCATTCTCATTATACCAATAGAATGTGTTGTTATCCATAATTGAGAATTATCAGGTATTATATTATATAATTCTTTAATTAATTTGCTTTGTAGACTTGTATGCATATGTATTTCAGGCTCATCAATAAAAAATATACCATCATTATAATAATCTATTTTTAATACCAAATCTAAAATTAAATCAAATGCTGATTTTTCTCCAGCTGAAAGGTTTTTATAATTAAATTTGTCTATAATACCTTTTTTAAAATAAAAAGTCCCTTCTTTAAATGGATTACCAAGATTATTTAACATTAAATCCTCAAATACATTATGCATAGATTGTTGAATTTTACCTATTAGGTCGTTTCTCAACTCTGATACTTTTTTATCGTTATTTTTTTCAAAAAATAATTCATTTATTGTATTTCCTATTAATATATTATAATTGTTAGATACTTCTGATTCATTATTTATCATTTTTTTGTTTATTTTAGTATTTATATTTTTTATTTCATTGAAAGTTGTTAATTTAAATTCCGCTTGATTTCTATATGCTGTTCTAAAATAAAAAATACTTTCATTTATTGGTTTATTTTCTCCATAGAATTTTATATTGCAATCTACATTATCTTTAAATTTGTTATAATAATCTTTTTCACTATTAAGATTAAATGTTGACTTTAAGTGCCAATAATTAAAAGCTTCAAATAGAGATGATTTACCACAACCATTACTACCAACTACTAATATTAATTTTAAATTTTTGTTTAATTCTTCTATAACAAGGTGAGTAAATCTTTTAAAATTTTTAATTTCTATTCTTTCTATTTTCATAATTATACCTATTTATTTTCTACACAAAGTATTATATTATATTTTACATAATATATCAAGAAATATTATATTTATTATATATATAATAAATTTACTTTAATAATATAAATTCAAAAATATTAAAAAATATA
>CAKPAV010000377.1 GCA_934133115.1 uncultured Bacilli bacterium | reverse complement strand
GAAAAATTCTACTACTAATATCACTATTAGGATCGATAAGGAATTAAAAAAGCAAGCAGAAACATTATTTTCCGAATTAGGAATGAACATTTCTACTGCTTTTAATGTTTTTATTCGTCAATCAATTCGTGAAGGAGGTATACCTTTTATGATTAATAAAGAACAACCAAACAAAGAAACAATAGCCGCGATTAAAGAAGCAGAAAGAATTTCTAATGATTCATCAGTTAAATGTTTTAATAATACTGATGATTTATTTAATGAACTTAAAAAGTGACAAAATACAAAATAAAGTACACATCACAGTTTAAAAAAGATTATGATCTTGCTATTAAAAGAAATCTTAATATAAATCTATTAGATACTATTATTTTCAATATTTCAAATGGATTTATGTTAGATGCTAAAAACAATGATCACATTTTAAATGGAGAATGGAAACATCATAGAGAATGTCATATTCTCCCAAATTGGCTACTAATATATTATATTAATTATGAAGATTCTATTTTAATATTAGTTAGGACAGGCACCCATAGTGATTTATTTAAAATGTAAAATGCTATTAACGACAATACATTAATAGCATTTTACAATAATTATTTTAAATTCTATAATACTTTATCCACACTAGCGGAATAAATATTATCAATTGATTTTCCAATTGTTTTATTAAATTCTTCTTCAGATTGTTGATATTTTAAGTTTTCTAATAGGGCTCTAGAGAAGCTAGCAATTAATCCTTTAATATGTTTTAATTTTTCATTAGCTACTTCTTGACTATATCCACCAGATAATGCCACTACACGAACAACATGTGGATTAGTAATAATATCATCATATAAATGTGGATTTACTGTGATAGAAACTTTAATCATGATTTTTACATTATCATCAAGTTTATTTAAGTATTCAATAAATAAATCATGAAGTAATTGCTCACTCTTTTCTCTATCTTCACTTGTAATTGTTGTTTCTGGTTCTAAGATAGGTACTAATCCGTGGCGTGCAATTTGAAGTCCAACTTTAAATTGTTGATCAACGATTGCTTTAATACCTTCTTCATTATAGTGATTAATAACACTACGCATTTTTGTGCCAAATACACCATGTTGGACCGCTTTTTCTAATGTTTCATCAAGATTAGGAATATCTTTCATTAAGCGAACACCATTATGCTCTTCTTCTAATCCTTTATCACATTTTAAGAAAGGAACAACATGTTTTACATTCCATAAATATTCACTTGTGTAGAGTCCATCAATCTTTCTTTCCATTGTTTGTTCAAACAATATAGCGCCCATTATTTTTTTACCATTAAATTCTGGTGATTTAATGACTCTTGTACGCATTTCATGAACTAAATCAAACATCTTACCTTCATCTTTTACACCATTAACGGTATAAAAAGATTCATCAACTCCATAGCCTAATAATGCTTTTGGTGTTGAACCACCTGATTGATCTAAGGCTGCAATAAAGCCTTGACCGTTTTTAGCTTGTGCTAATTTTTCTTCATCTATTTTATGTAATAACTCCATAATTTTATCCTCCGTAATTATGGTAGCACCATAATAAGTTAGTTTCAACTAATGCAATTGTAATTTCAACTTATAGCATTAATTTGTTTAATTTATTTTATTAACATATTAACTACTTCTTTATCAGCGGGCGCCCAATCTAATTTAGATAATTCATCTATATTTAACCATGCATAATCATTATGCACTTTCATATTTAAATGTTTATCATTAGTTTTACATATAAAATAATGAATATTTACCGCAAAAGCACTATATTCATGTAAAACTGTGGTGAAATAACTTTCAATTTCTACATTAATTTCTAATTCTTCTTTTAGTTCTCTAATTAATGCTTCTTCTTTAGTTTCGCCATTTTCTATTTTTCCACCTGGAAACTCCCATTTATAACT
>CAKPAV010000376.1 GCA_934133115.1 uncultured Bacilli bacterium | reverse complement strand
ATTAACACAAAAGTAATATCAAATAAGATAAATCAACATTGAATTAAATTTTTCTTGTTTTATAATTCATCCGATGAGGTGGAATTATGAACGTTTTTAAGAAAATATTTCAACCAATAGATTTAACAAAGAATAGACCTTATAAAGTAATGCTTGCATTTGCTTTACCAGTGTTTTTATCTTTATTATTATCTAACGCTTTTTCGCTTATCAATTCTTTAGTTCTTAAAGTCACAGTGGGAGGTAACGCAGTTACTTCCATTAGTGCGACAGGAAGTATATCAGTTATTTTATTTAATTTTGCATATGGATGTAGTAATGGCTTTTCAGTAATTTCCGCTAATAAAAGAGGAGAACATAATGAAAATGCCATCAAAAAGATATTTATTAATGCATTATTTTTGGTCTTTTTAATAGGAATTATTATTACTATTATTGGACTAATATTTTATAAAGACTTGATTACATTTCTAAAAGTAGATGCTATATATGTTGATATGGCTGAACAATACTATCAAATCATTTTACTATCATTTATTTTTATGTTACTAAGCAATTATTTATCAAATTTTTTACGTGGCATGGGTGATTCAGTTTTTCCTTTATTTATATCCATTATTACAACAATAAGTAATATTGCTTTTGCGTTCTTATTGACTGGAGTAATTAAATTAAATACTCGAGGTGTGGCAATTGCAACAGCATTATCAAATGTAGTTAATGTTATAATTTCTTTTATTTATATTTTTAAAAAATACTCTTTTGTTAAATTTGGTCTTAAAGAGATAAAACTAGAAACAAATATTATTAAAGACTTGTTGAAAATGGGATTACCACTAGGATTTCAATGGTCAATCTTATTTATTGGAAGTTTTATACAAAGTAGAACAATAAATGGCTTTGGACGCTTTGCTACTAAAGCAGTAAGTTGTTATGCGCCAATTGAAACATATTTAACAATTCCATTTTCTTCACTTTCAACAACAACTTTAGCTTTTATGTCACAAAATTATGGAGCCAATAACAAAACTAGAATTAAACAAGGAATAAAGACATCGTTAACAATTGTATTAATTGCTTATTTAATTGTTGGTATTATTGGATTTAGCATTTATAAATATACACCATATATTTTCTTACCAAAAGAAGATGTAAATGAAGAAGTAATGTATTTTGCTACAACTTATTTAAAAGTATTGATACCATGCCTAATTTTGCAAGGTTGTTTGACTTCGTTTAGATCAACTTTATTAGGAATTAAAAAGCCACTTATCCCTCTTATTAGCGGAATAGGTGAATTATTAGCAAGAATTTCTATATGCTTATTTTTACCTAGTATTATTGATGCTAGTAACCCAATTAGCCACAAGGCCTATTTAGGAATTTGTTTTGCTACACCAAGTGCTTGGTTAGTTAGCTTTTTAATTATGGGAATAAGTGTAATTTATTTTGTTTTTATAAAAAAAGAGCAAGTAACAAGACTTGCTCAAGATGATAATAATTAGTTACTTTCTGTACCGCGAGTAGCTAAATGTCTACCACCATCAACAATTAAGTCATGGCCAGTAATAAATCTAGCTTTATCTGATGCTAAAAACATAATAGCATTAGTAATATCACGTGGAGAAGGTGTCATATGTAAGTAGTTAGTATGACTTAAATCTCCGCCAGTGGCGTTTTGTGTTGGAATCATACCTGGACATACGCAGTTAACATTAATGCCAAATTTACCAACTTCTTTAGCCATTGATTTGCTCATAGATAATACTCCGCCTTTAGAAGCGCCATATTCGCTATGCATAACATGTCCTTCTAATCCAACGACAGAAGAAGTATTAATAATTTTACCACCATGTTTTGCTTCAATCATATATTGTGCACATTTACGGCAGAAATAAAATGTACCAAATAAATTAACCCCAATAACATTTTGGA
>CAKPAV010000375.1 GCA_934133115.1 uncultured Bacilli bacterium | reverse complement strand
TAATTCTTAATTTTGCACTTTTTGAACGTGGATTATATTCAAGTTCTTCTTCGCCAGCAGTAATAACTTGGCGGTTAACAAGATGGTAACTTGGCTTTTTTTCTTCACTTGGAAGTAAAACTGGCGCATGTCTATTACCTTCTACTTCACTTACTTCTTTAAAAGCTTTTTTAACAATACGATCTTCTAAAGAATGGAAAGTAATGATAGCAAGTCTTCCTCCAACTTTCAAAGATTTCAAAGCAGCACTTAAGACATTAGCTAAATAATCTAATTCATGATTTGTTTCAATGCGTAATGCTTGAAATACTTGTTTGGCGGGATGACCTTTTTTTGCTAATTCTTTTTTGGGAAGTGAACTTTTAATAATATCCACTAACTCGAATGTTGTATCAATTGATTTGATACTTCTTTTCATAACGATATTACGGGCAATTGGATACGCATAGTTTTCTTCTCCATAGTCTTTAAATATACGTACTAAATCTTTTAAATCGTAATTATTAACGATGTAATGAGCATCAAGAGTTGCATCTTGATCCATACGCATATCTAATCTTGCATCGTATCGATAAGAAAATCCTCTTTCACCATCGTCAAATTGCGGTGATGAAACACCTAAATCCATTAAGATACCATCAACTTTAGAAATATTTAACTCATCTAAATGTTTTCTTAAGTTAACAAAGTTATCATGAATTAAGGTGTAGTTGTTACTTATTGTTTTTAGAAATTGGTTTGATTCTTCAATGGCTTTTATATCTTGATCAAAAGCAATTAAGCGTCCATTAGGTATTCTTTTTAATATTTCACTAGAATGTCCAGCACGACCTAATGTGCAATCAACATATGTACCATCGTTTTTAATGTTTAAGCCGGAAATAACTTCGTTAAGCATAACAGGAATATGAAGTTCCATTACCTATCATTTCCTTCTTCAAGGTTATCAGACATATCTTCATAAGAATCATCAGCTTCTTTTAAGTATTGTTCCCATGAATCTAAGTCCCAAACTTCAAAGTGATCAATTACGCCAACAATCATAACCTTACGACCAATCTTATATTGGTCTAATGTTCTTTTTGGAAGTAATATTCTTCCTGCTTCATCAATTTCTAATTCCACAACACTTTGTGATTCTACACGTACAACTTTACGTGGATCACTTTTATTGAAAGCGAGTTTAGTGGCTTCTTCCATTCTTTTGATAAAATCTTCTTCCTTATAGATGCTAATACAGCGGTCATAGCCACGCATGATGAAAACTTTTTTTCCGACTTGCTCACGCAACTTGGATGGAATCATCATTCGTCCCTTAGCATCTAAGGTATGTTGATAGCTACCAAAAAACATACACTTTCTCCCACTTTCTACCACAATTATATTAATTTCATTAATAATTGTAAAGAGTTTTCTTGTTTTTTAATGTTAAATTAATTTTTATTTTTTTAAGAAAATACAAAAAAACAGCCATTTAATCGGCTGTTTTTAGTGTTTTTATGTTTTTTATAATTGTTCAGTTAATGATTAATCGTCTTCCCAATCATCAAGTGCTTTTAAGCGTGGATCGAGTTGATTTTTATGATTTTCTTCAAATTCATCTACTGACCACACTTTTACGCCTTAAATATCTGGAAGTTTTGCGCCTTTCTTTACCACTTTTAAAGGAATATTACCAATAATTATTCCTAAAACATAGTCATCAATATTGATTGTGTTACCAGTAATTTCTAAAATTTCTTCATCTAATGGATCTTCTGAAAATTCAAGAATTTCTTCGGTATCAACATCATAATCAACATCTTCTAAAGTATAAGAACATTGAAGCACTAATGGAGCGTGTATCTCAAGTTTGATTTCAATGATATCTCCATAATTAGAACATTTAGCTTTTACTTTAACATCTTTTATTTCGTTAAGAGTCGCAACATTTTCATAACTACTTTT
>CAKPAV010000374.1 GCA_934133115.1 uncultured Bacilli bacterium | reverse complement strand
TTTCTTGTTCAATAATTTCAGCACGAGAGCGAACAACAACTGATCCTTGACCAGTCTCATAAGCTTTTCTAATGCCGCTTTTTCCTAAAATAATGCCACCAGTTGGGAAATCTGGACCATAAATATAATTATTCATTAAATCTACTGCGGAAATGTCAGGATTTTCTGCAACAGCGTGAATTGCATTAATAGTTTCTTTTAAATTGTGTGGTGCCATATTAGTGGCCATACCAACAGCAATACCATTAGATCCATTAACAATTAAGTTAGGAAAACGTGAAGGAAGAACAGTTGGTTCTTGTTCTTGTCCATCATAGTTATCCATGAAATCAACAGTATCTTGATCAATATCACGAACCATTTCAACTGCAATTTTAGACATTCTTGCTTCTGTATAACGCATAGCAGCAGGCTCATCACCATCAATAGAGCCAAAGTTACCATGGCCATCAACTAAAACATAACGAGTATTGAATGGTTGAGCTAAACGAACTAAAGATCCATAAATTGCTGAGTCACCATGAGGGTGATATTTACCCATAACGTCACCAACGATACGAGCAGACTTTTTAAAAGGTTTTGTCGGTCCAATGCCTAATTCATTCATACCGTAAATTATACGACGATGAACAGGTTTTAAACCATCTCTAACATCTGGAATTGCACGTGATACAATAACAGACATTGCATATTCAAGGAATGAACTTTTTACAGTTTCGGTGATTTTAACATCACGCATTTCTGGAACGATTCCTTCTTCAATATCCGCAAGAGCTTTTTCGTCTTCTTCAGTGAATTCAGAATCATCTTCAGTTTCTTCTTCATTTTCTTCTACTTCTTCATTTTCATCTAATTCATCTAATTCTTCATCATTTTCAAATTCTTTTTCTACCATATATTGTTCACTCCTTTCTAAATATCTAAGTTCTTAACAAATTTTGCATATTTGTTAATAAATTCTTTTCTAGGTTCAACTTTTTCGCCCATTAGCATATCAAATACTAAATCAGCTTCAATAGCATCATCAAGCGCAACACGCATCATTTTACGAGCTTCTGGATCCATTGTTGTTTCCCAAAGTTGAGTATCATCCATTTCACCAAGACCTTTATAACGTTGAATATCAAGTTTAGCATTGCTTGGTAATTTTGATTTTAAAACTTCTAATTGTTCATCATTATAGCAGTAATAATGTTTTTGACGATATGTCGCGCGATATAATGGTGGTTGAGCAATATAAACGTATCCATTTTCAATAAGAGGTCTCATATAGCGATAGAAGAATGTTAATAGTAAGATTCTAATGTGCGAACCATCAACATCGGCATCGGTCATGATTACAATCTTATGATATCTAATTTTAGACACATCGAATTCTGGACCAAATCCTCCACCAATAGCAATAATCATATTGCCAATTTCAGCGTTATTAAATATTCTCTTTTGTTGTGCCTTTTCAACATTTAAAATTTTACCACGTAAAGGTAATATCGCTTGAGTTTCACGGTCTCTACCATTTTTAGCAGAACCACCAGCAGAATTACCCTCAACGATAAATAATTCACATTTTTCAGCTTCTTTGCTTGAACAATCTGCTAATTTACCTGGAAGAGAAGCAACATCAAGAGCGGATTTTCTTCTTGTGTTTTCACGAGCGTTTCTTGCTGCAATACGCGCATTAGAAGCAAGAACAACTTTATCAATAATTATTTTTGCAGTTTTTGGATTTTCTAATAAATATCTTTCCAATTGTGTACCAACAATATTAGAAACAATCTTACGTACTTCGGAGTTACCTAATTTTGTTTTAGTTTGTCCTTCATATTGTGGATTTGGATGCTTAACAGAAATAATTGCAGTTAATCCTTCTCTAACATCATCGTTAGTAAGATTATCATCATTATCTTTTAAGAATTTGTTTTGACGAGCATAGGCATTAATAATACGAGTCAAT
>CAKPAV010000373.1 GCA_934133115.1 uncultured Bacilli bacterium | reverse complement strand
TGTTTAAGAAAAATAAAAAAGCAGCAAATGAAAGCAATGATGCAATTGCAGTGGACGATTTTAACTTAGAAATTAACGATGGAGAATTCGTGGTTTTTGTAGGACCATCAGGATGTGGAAAATCAACAACACTTCGTATGATTGCTGGGCTAGAGCAAATTAGTGGCGGCGAGTTATATATTGATGGAAAACTTGTTAATAATTTGGAGCCAAAAGATAGAGATATTGCCATGGTGTTTCAAAATTATGCACTTTATCCACACATGAGTGCGTACGATAATATTGCGTTTGGTTTGAGAATGCGCAAAATAAAAGAAACTATTAAAGACGAAAAAGGAAATGAAAAAGTAATTTATCATCATTTAACTAAAGAAGAAATTGATGCTAAAGTTAAAGAGGCTTCAGCTTTATTAGGAATTGATGATTTATTAAATCGTAAACCTTCTGATATGTCTGGAGGCCAAAGACAAAGAGTGGCATTGGGTAGAGCTTTAGTTAGAAAGCCAAAAGCATTCTTACTTGATGAGCCTTTGAGCAATCTTGATGCTAAATTAAGAGCAACAATGAGAAATGAAATTGTCAAACTCCATAAAAAATTAGGCATTACATTTATTTATGTTACACATGATCAAATTGAAGCTATGACAATGGGTAATAAAATTGTAGTTATGAAAAAAGGTGTTATTCAACAAGTTGATTCGCCGACAAATTTATTTGATTATCCAAAGAATTTGTTTGTTGCTTCTTTTATTGGAACTCCAATGATGAATTTCTTTAATGTTAAAATTAGCAAAGTTAATAATAATTTAAAGGTTCGATTTGAAAATGGACAAGAATTATTTTATAAATTAGAAAATATGAGAACTATTAATCCAGATTATCTTGATGGTCAAGAGCATAATGTATATTTAGGTATTAGAAGTGAGCATATAAAGTTAAGTGATGAAGGATTGAGAGTTTCATTAAATATAATGGAAGTTTTAGGCGGTGAAACACAATTATTTGTGAAATTGGATTTTGCAAAAGAAAATAAAGATTATGTTGTAAGCGCAAAAGGAAGATTCGATTTTGAACAAAATCAACCTCTTAATTTAGATTTTGAAGAAAAACATATTCATTTGTTTGATATAGATAGTGAAGAATCAATAATGTCACGTACTCGAGGTAATTAATATGATTTTATGTGTTGGCGAAATTTTAGTTGATATGATAGGAGAAATTAATGACAATGTTTTTTCTTATCAAAGACGTGCGGGTGGGGCGCCATTTAACGTAAGTTGTGCAATTGCAAAATTCCATGGTCAATCAGGTTTTATTGGAAATGTTGGCGAAGATATAATAGGAAAGTATTTATGTGATTATGCTTCGACACAAGGTTTAAAATATCTAAATATAAGTATCGATAAAAAGCACAATACAACATTAGCATTCGTCGATATTGATGAAACAGGTGAAAGAAATTTTTGTTTTTATAGAAAAAACACTGCGGATTATCATTTAAAAATGTTGACAAATAAAGAAATCAAAAAAGCAAGTATTGTTCATGTTGGTAGTTTGATGCTATCTGAAGACAAAGGGACTGCATATATTGACAAATTAATCGAAAAAGTGAAAACCAATAAAAAATATTTGAGCTTTGATATCAATTTTAGGACGGATATTTTCAAAGATAAAGAAGAAGCATTAATGAGATATAAAAAAATATTACCTAAATTCGATATTTTGAAATTTTCTGAAGACGAAGTAGAAATATTTACTTACGAATATATTAAATCTCTCGCTAATAATGCATTAATTTGTATATCTTTAGGAAGTAAAGGCAGCAGATATATTTATAAAGATTTAGATAATATTGTGCCTTCAATAAAAGTACAACCTATTGATACTACTGGAGCGGGTGATGCCTTTTTTGCTGGTGTTCTTAGTCAGTTGGATTTATTAGATAAATCATCATGGG
>CAKPAV010000372.1 GCA_934133115.1 uncultured Bacilli bacterium | reverse complement strand
TAGATTTACCTTTTAAATATAATAAAAATGATTATATTTGCCCTAATGGATATCAATCTTGGACTGATACATTAGTAAGAAAAAGAAACGAAAAAATGCATTCTTTAAGTCATTTACCAAAAGCTATTAAAGATATGTATTGTTTTGAATATTATGGTGATTCATATTTTAAAAAATATAAATCTAAAAATGGCTACTTTCATGGATTTTCATTTGCTTATATTTTAGGAGATAATGATACATTATTTGCTTCATTAAATGAAAGAAATTATTATACTATTTTTAATTTTGATAAATCAGATTATATTCATGTTGAAAGTGATGTTGAAGGAGAAATAGTAGAAAAAGAAACAACTTTGTTAGATTTTATTGTTATTAATGGGAAAATAAGTGAACTATTTAATACTTATAAAGAACTCTTAAATTATAAAGTAATTGATAAAGAAATTAATGGCTATACTACTTGGTATAATTATTATCAAAATATCAATGAAGATATTATATTGCGAGATTTATCTTCTTTAGATGATAGTTATAATTTGTTTCAAATTGATGATGGATACGCAACGGCAGTAGGAGATTTTAAAAATATCGATAAAACAAAATTCCCTCATGGCTTAAAATTTGTGGTCGATAAAATCCACGCATCTCATAAATTAGCGGGTATCTGGTTAGCGCCTTTTATTGGAGAAGAAAAGTCGGAAACTTTTAAAAATCATCCCGATTGGTTCATTAAAAAAGATGAGAAGCTATTAAAAATAGGAACTAATTGGTCAGGATTTTACGCTCTTGACTTTGATAAAAAAGAAGTTAAAGAATATATTAAAAGTGAATTAAATTATTTAGTAAATGAAGTCGGATTTGATTTTATTAAAATTGATTTCTTACATGCTGTATGTATTAATCATCAAAACAAATCAAGAGCAAAACAAATGTATCAAGCGCTTGAGTTTATTCGTGAATGTGTTCCTAATACTTTAATATTAGGATGTGGAGTGCCTTTAGCTAGTGCTTTTGGAGTTGTTGATTATTGTAGGGTTGGACCAGATGTATCACTTATTTTTGATGATGTTTGGTTTATGAAATTTATGCATCGAGAAAGAATATCTACCAAAATTACATTACAAAACACAATTAATCGTTATTATATAAATGGACTTGGCTTTAATAATGATCCAGATGTTTATATTATGCGAAAAGAAAATGTTAAGTTAAGTGATAAACAAAAAGAAGCATTAATTATTATTAACTATATATTTGGATCTATCTACATGACAAGTGATAATATTGCTAATTATGACACATCAAAAAAAGAGTTAATGCAAAAATATCAAGAATTTAAACATCATAAGGTGATAAGCATTACTTATGATAAAAAATATATTAAATTCGTGACAGAATTTAATAAAAATAGATATAATTTTAGTTATAATACTAAAAAAGGAGAATTAAGTTATGGAAAAATCTAAAGAAATATTTGGTAATGTAATTGATGAAAAAACTTATAAGAAAGCTCTTAAATCAAAAAAGAAATATCAAAGGAAATATGGAGATGAAAGTAAAACCCAATATCATTTATCCGCTAAACCACTAAATATATTAGGCAAGGATAAAACTATTAATAAATTAGAACTTGCTATTGATGATATGAAGTTTGATAAAAAAGCGATTATCATTGGTAATATTAGAATGGGATTTGGTCATTACCGCATTTCTTTAGCGTTTGCAAGTTGCGCTCTTGCTCTAGGATATAAACCATATTGGTTTGATTTAAATAGTTTTAAAACCACAGGTGGAAAAATGATTGAATATCAAAATAAACTCTATTCTATGGGCTCTAAATTATCACAAAAATCAAAATTATTTAACAAATTATTTTGGGAACCAATGAATAGTGAAGGATTTCGTCAATTAACTTATAACGCAATCGATCAAAAGAATTCAGAATTATTAGTGCCTT
>CAKPAV010000371.1 GCA_934133115.1 uncultured Bacilli bacterium | reverse complement strand
CATCTTGATCTTACTTGGGATGATCCTGTTGCGAGCGATGGAAAAGATTATCTTGAATATAACTATTTCTTGATAGATACTAATCAATTACTTACTTTAGAACAGACTCAACATAATTTTAATTTAGAACATTATACCGAACTTAAAAATGCATAAAAAAACACGTTTAATTTGAAGTGATAAAATAAATGTAGACAGTCAAAAAAGACACAGTCTGCATTTTTTTGTGCGATAATAGTTTCAAGGAGGGAAAATATATGAGAAAAAATAATATGAAAAAACCTGAAGAAAAAGAGATAATTGTTAAAAGGTATTTTTGTGGAGAATCAGTTGCAAAATTAGCTAGTGAATATGAAATAGGAGTAAGACAAATATATCATTGGATTAATAAATATCAAGAAAATGGTATTGAAGGCTTAAAATCTAATACAGGTAAATGTTCTAAATCTCATGAACATATGGGATTGCATTTTAGAAAGCCCAAAAATAAACTAGAAGAATTAGAAATAGAAATTATGAAGAAAGATATTGAGATAGCTAGATTAAAAAAAGGTTACGAAGTGAAAGGAGTTGGTCAAGAAAAGGAGTTCGTTACTACATTCAGCAAGAATATAAAATAATAGATGAATATAAAGATAAATATTCAATTAAATCTTTATGTGAGTATATGTCTGTAAGTCGTTCAGGATATTATAAATGGAGATATAGGCAAGAACATCCAACAATGAAAATGATATCAAGACAATCAGATATAGAATTAATAAAAGAAATACATGCGAAGCATCCATCTCATGGTTATAGATGGATAAATGCCTATGCTAGAAACAAATATGGTGTAGTTTGGTCTAATAATCATGTTCATTTATGTTGTAAGTATGAAAATATTAAATCTCAAGGTAAACATTATCGATGGAATAAACCTGATGAAGAACATGAAAAATTTAATAATCTTGTATGGAACGGCTGGAAATATTTAAGCAGACCATACGAAGTAATTGTATCCGATATGACTGCTTTTAAAGTTAAAAGTATTTATTACGAACTCACAATGTATTTTGATGCTTGGAATAAAGAAATAATTGGGTATGGACTAGTTTCTCGTAAGGGTGATACTAGATCATATTATGATGGCTTGAATCAAGTTTTAAACAAAATAAAAGAAGAACAAATTGAAGAACCTATAATCTTGCATACAGATCAAGGTTCAGTTTATTCTTCTACTAGTTACAACAATCTTCTAAATGAATTTAATATTCAAAGATCCATGTCTAGAGCTGGAACTCCTACAGACAATCCCATTAATGAATCATTAAATGGTTGGATTAAAGAAGAATTGTTTATTGATTTCGATTTAAAACATTCTAATGATGTTCCAAATCTAATAAAATTATACATTGATTATTATAATAATGAAAGACCAAGTTATGCATTAAATTATAAAACCCCAATTCAATTTAAAATTGAATCAGGATTTTAAGTGCTTTTTTTAAACTGTCTACTTTTTATTGACTAGTTCAATTGTAAAGCTTTTTTCTTTTTACTTTTAATTAGCATACGAATAATATTTATCATTAGTAAGAAGGAAACAATACCAATAAAGTATATGGTATAACTTTCTTTCTTTTTAATAGTTATAACATATGGTTTTTTATTACCCTTAATAGTAATTGTAATAACACTATCATTTTTTAAATTTTTATTACCACTAATTGTTACATTAGAAGAATCTACATTGATATCGAAATCCAAGCTTGTTTCGGAACCTATCAATAGAATATATTCATATTTTTCGGGATCAAATTTTAGATCATATCCTTTTACTTTAATTGATAAATCACTTGCTACCTTTTCTACAACAGTAATTGTAGTTTCAGCTTTTATAGAGCCATCTTCATTTGATATTGTTATAATTGTTGTACCTAATTTTAAAGCGGTTAATACACCATCTTTTACGGTAGCTACTGTTT
>CAKPAV010000370.1 GCA_934133115.1 uncultured Bacilli bacterium | reverse complement strand
TGTTTTGTTATCTTCTGCAAAATACCCCATCTTCAAGTCATATAAACGTGTGTTGATTTTTCTTCCTTCTTGATTCCATAATTTATATGGCTCATATTCTTCCATATTAAATGTTGAAAAATAAACTTCACCTAATGAATACATATCTGCGGCTGTTTTTTCATAAGGAATAAAGCGAGATATGCGTCCATCATCACCAATAACAATTTCAAAATAATTGGAATAAAATAAGTTTTTATTTTGAAAATAATCTTTAAGATGAGAAGACAAATCTTTTACTGAACAGCAAAATGTATTGTCGCTGATTCTTACAAAATCGTCAGCGTATACCATCATAATATCTAAAAAATTCACGGCATATAAATATGCTTTTTGATCAACTAAGCCATTTCTACCTAAGACATCTATTTTAGTTTTAGAAATCAAATCACTATCAATTGATATAACATCAAAAGCATGAACATATCCAGGATCATCTTCAATCACTATGTATCCGCCCATATTTGGTGCATAATAATAAAAGTTGTCACTAAATACTTGGAAAGTCATAAATGAATTATCAAAAGTTTTTGTTTGCAAAGTATATTCCCTTGTATTTGCAATAGCGTCTTTTAAAGAAATTTTACTAACATCTATTGATGAAGAAGTTGAAATAGAATTAGAACTTGAAATAGAATTTCTTTCATTATTACAAGCAGTTAACATAATTGATAAAGTTAATGGTAATAAACATAATTTTAAAGCTTTTTTCATACCTTATTCCCCCTTATAACTTATAGTAATTGTAGCATATTCGCTTGTTAATTTGTCTATAGAAACCGTAAAATTAATTGATGTGCCATTATTCCAATTACCATTTAATAAATATGGAGAGGTTGATGAATCAAATACATCGCCTTCATAAAACAATGAATCATCATCTGCACTTTCTCCAGCTTGTAATTTGTTATATTGCTTATTTTCAATTAAAGCAACTTGTTTATATCTTCCTTGTCTAGAAGCATCTGTTCTTGAGTCTTGATTATTATTAGATGCTCCTACTAGATAATATATATTATCATCGTATTTTTCAGGTATTTCGTTAACATATTCATCAAATACAACTGCATATTGAGTTTTGTCATAATGGCATTTAGCGATACGACTATCGACATGATATATTTTAATTCCGTTCTTAGTAAAACCTAATGGTCTACTATCATATTTATTTTTAGCATCCAATTCATTTAATCCAGTTGGAGTATAATATTCAATTAATAAGTATTCATCCATAACCGAATGATTCCAAGAATTATTTAACAATAAAACTTGATTATTTTCTTCAAATGTTTTCAAATTTAAAGTAACTTTTTTATAATTTTTAAAATCATAATAAATAGGATCCAGCCATGAAAGTAGCATTTTTGAATAAGGATCATGATCAGAAATATTATAGTCCATCATTGAATGCCCACCTAAGGCAACATTATAATTATCGTTTGGGTAATAATCTCTTAAGCCAAATAAGTGGCCGGTTTCATGAATAATTGTATGGGCGTCAATTTCATAACTTGATGTCGAAAAGAAATCTAATCCAACCCACATATGCCTAGCAAATTGAGGTCTTATAAGATTTGGTTCAGCATCAAATGTTGAAACCCAAGCCCAAAAGTTTCCACTGCTCTCTGAAGTTTGTGACGAATAAACAAATACAACCGCATCAATATAACCGTCTTTATCTTGGTCAAAAGAAGACAAATATTCATCACTAACGCCGGCATTATTTAAATATTCATAAGCAGGAACGCCTGGAAAATAATTACCATCTTTAGTAAGTTCATCCACGGTATATGGAACTTTTAATACCGGAGCAACATCACCACTAATATGGGCTTTTCCTAAACTGCTTTTTTCATAATATTCTGTTAAAGAATAATATGCATTTCCGTATGTTGATAAATTAGGTTCAAAAAAGGCTTTTCTAATCTTTTCTAAATC
>CAKPAV010000369.1 GCA_934133115.1 uncultured Bacilli bacterium | reverse complement strand
AATATATATTGACAAAAAATAGCGGGGGGGGGGGGTAGAATTATTACGTAATCATTTTATTTATAAATGATAATTACATGGAGGATCTTATATGAAGAATTTTATTAGCGAAAATGACGAATACACCGAAGCAGATTTATTAGATTGTAAAAAAACAATTAAGACAGTAGAAACTATTAAAAAAGTGTTTATTATAGTTGCCATTGTTTCTTTTTTGGCAACGTTAATATTTTTTATGATATCATTTATGTCTAACAATGAAAGTTTAGTCATAGAGATAGCTATTTTTGTATCGTTAGGGATTGGTTTATTTGCCTTTAAAAGTATTTTTACCGAAAAAAGTCAATTGAAAAATTTAAATAATGCCAAACTAAAAATAGAAATATATTTAGAAAATCATAAAGAAAAAGTTGAATCTCAAGAAGATAATTCTATCGAAGAGGTAGAAGTTAAAGATGATAACGTTATTATATCTAAGGAATCAGAAGAACAAGTGGAGCACTTTAATCCATCGGATGGATTATGTGTGTTGGAAAATCCAAATAAAGAATCAGGTGGTAATAACGCTATTAACACAGTATTTAATATATTTTGGTTTATATTTGTTGGGTTATGGGGAGTAATAATAAATTTCTTTACAGGCATTGCATATTGCTTAACTATCATTGGTATTCCAGCTGGCATAACTTGTTTTAAATTTATTCCTTTAATATTTCGACCAGCTGGTCGGGAAGTTATTTTAAATTATGGCTCGCATCCAGTATTAAATACTTTAAATCTAATTTTTGGTGGTCTAATATCTTATTTATTATGTTTAATTTATGGAAGTTTATTATGTGTGACTATTGTTGGTATACCTCTAGGCAGACAAGTATTTAAAATTGGCAAATTCTTTTTAGCACCATTTGGTTCTAAAATAGTCTTGAAGGATCAATATACAGAAAATCGTGATTTAAATTATGATTTAGAGATTTTTATTGATCAATTATGTTTAGAAGATCGTAATGTAAATTTAAATGATGGTAGAGTAGTGTCAGCAAGTGAAGCAATGAAACTTGTATTAACTAAAGAAGATCGTAAAGATATTATTAGTAAAATAGAAAAATACGAAACCACAAAAAACTTGTTTGATTCACAAGAACAAACAACCGTGGCATTTCCTGGTATATTAATAAATAAATCATATGTAGAAGTAATAGTTTCAACACTTGCATATGGAATAATTGTAGATGCGATAACTATAGGATTTATTTGTCTTATACTTTATATTTTTACAGGTACATTTATTTTATCTCCATATGAACTTGCAAAAATTATATCAATATTCGCATTCTTGCTTATATTATTTTATTTGGCGCTTGACATATTAAAACTAATAAAAACCGAAAGAACTAAGGAAATAATAAAACCAGCGTATTTACAAAAATGGAAAAACATTACAACTTATTATCCAACTAAATTCACAACAAGTGGAAGAAAACTTCGTAAACAAGCAAAAAATCCCACTAATAGAAAAGAATACGTAATTGCTGATAGTTTAGCAGGAATGATTCATAAAATATTAAAATAATTTATTGGATAAAGCACAAAAAAAACACGCAATTGCGTGCTTTTTTTATTGATTATGTTCATTTTGCTTTATTTTTTCTTCATTTGCCTTATGCATATCATCTAATTTTTTTGCTTCAAATTCCGTGGCTTTCTTTCTGAAAAAATACGTTCCAACACCGGCACCAATAGTTAGAAGTCCAAAGACAATGACGTATATTGCGTCAAACCAGTGCCCAATTATCCATCTTTCCATTCCATATCCAAAAACAGATATACTAATACCACATATAATAGCCAAAGCATAATACAAAATTTTATATTTGTTCATAATCTTATCCCCTTTCGTCACCTAGTATATTGACAAAAAAACACGCTTGCAATAGGGCGATTTTTTTCTATTATAAATAGAACTTTTTTTGAATAATTGAAC
>CAKPAV010000368.1 GCA_934133115.1 uncultured Bacilli bacterium | reverse complement strand
GGTGAAGATTTAGATATTAAGTTTGGTGTTTCAATTAATAGTCAATTAGATGATCAAATTTTAGTTAGTATCATTGCTACTGATTTTGCGGAGGAATATGATTTTACCGCTATTCCGCAATTTGGAACACGCCCAACTCTTGTAAAAGAGGAGAAAAAAGAAGAGAGTAATGCGTCTCAAGTAGAAAATAATGATGATGAAAGACATTCATCAGTATTATCTTCATTCTTAAAACGTAATGATTAATATTTAATAATAAATGTATCTAATAATCGTTAAGTATCGTTTGGTAATTAGCGATTTTTTATGTTTATAAGAAAATCACAAATAAAATGCGCGCATTTTTGCGCGCAAAATATCAAATTTATTTCAACAAATTAAATTTCTAATTCACTTTATTCGACATTTTATTACTTATATATATTAGATAATATAGACGGTGATAAAATGAATTTCTATCTAGATTTAAGTATTATTACCCATATCTTAATGATGTTGTTTGCGCTTACCTTTGTTAATGCCGTAAATGAAAGTCGTTTAAAAATCTCAGGTATATGCAAATTCATTGTTTTTGTAACCCCGACAATATTAACGTTATATTGTCCAACTTGGTTAGCAATATTACTAATGATACT
Source organism: uncultured Bacilli bacterium (assembly GCA_934133115.1). The sequence continues at coordinate 1,347 of CAKPAV010000368.1, read as the reverse complement.
TGTTCCAATGATAATGTTCATTTTATTCTTTAAGAGTCGATTTATAGTTCCTTTTATAGCCTATTTATTTAGTTATTATTATGAAGCATTTATTATGACTCTTTTATCACCAAATGTTAGATTTATTAAGTTAGTTTTAGCAGTCTTAGAAGTTGATGGTCTAATAAGTTTAATCAGTGTGCCAATATCATTTTTAGCCTTGAAACTTGTTTCAATTTTGGTAGATCAACTCTATCATTTGGGCAATTACAAGATAAAATTTATATTGCGTTTTAATGAAGAAAAGGCTTTAGTAAAAGGATATTATGATACAGGTAACACCTTAAAATATAAGGGACTACCGGTAATATTTTTCAAACGAAGTTATTTCCCATTTTCCTTACCTGAAAATTTTGAAGAAATTCAATATGAAACTATATCAGGCCGAAGCGTTACCAAACTTTATAAAGCTAGTATTATGCTTGATGACAAAAAAGAAAGTAATGTTTATGTTGCTTTAATTGATGATTCACGCAATTTCTATGGCTGCGAATGTTTATTGAATGCCTATTTGGGAGTGTGATTATGTTTAAAAGAATTATTCGTTTTCTTAAAAAATTATTCCATATTAATGATTCCGTTTTTTATATAAACGGTTCAGAAAATCTTTTACCTCCTTTAAGTAAAGAGGAAGAAGAACAAGCATTACAAGACTATAAGTTAGGCTCAATAGAAGCCCGCAACAAACTAATTGAGCATAATTTACGATTAGTGGTATATGTTGCTAAAAGATATGAAAACAACATGTATGAATTAGAAGATTTGATATCGATAGGAACACTCGGATTAATCAAAGCTATTTCTACTTTTAAATGTGATAAAAATATTAAATTAGCAACATATGCTTCAAGATGTATTGATAATGAAATATTAATGTATCTAAGAAAAAAAGCGCGAATGAAAAATGAAGTGAGTTTAGATGAACCTTTAAACCGCGACAAAGAAGGAAACGAGCTTTTAATCGCCGATATATTAGCTACCGATGAAAATGAAATTAATAAAGAACTTTATGATGAAGAAACACGTATTTCTTTGCGTGAAGAAATTACTAAACTAAAGCCAAGGGAACAAGAGATATTATCACTTCGTTTCGGTTTAGATGGCAAAGAAGAATTAACACAAAAAGAAGTCGCAGAATTCTTAGGAATTTCACAAAGTTATATATCAAGATTAGAGAAAAAAATCTTAAAAAAATTGAAAGTCGGTTTAAAATACTAGTTAAATGACACACTAATATAGAGGTGTCATAAACTTGGCTGAACATAAGGTAGTTCTAACGGGAGTGGATACAGGCAAGTTAGTGGCTTT
>CAKPAV010000367.1 GCA_934133115.1 uncultured Bacilli bacterium | reverse complement strand
TTATTTTTAAGTGCGTCTAAAATAAGTTGGTTTGGCATAGATTTTTCTTCTCCTACACCAAAATCCATTAATGTCATTGGACCATTATAACTAGCTTTTAATTTCAAAATTTCTTGAAATCGATTATAAAATATTTTATTAAAATCTTTAATTATTAAATTGTTAAAGTCCATTATATATTTCTCCTTTATAAATAAAATTAACTTTACCAAATAAGCATAATTTATTACCTAATTTTTCAATATGATAATTACCGCCTAGTGAGTGAAAACTTAAGACATTTTTAATATATTTTTTATCATATAAATAAGCAAATGCACAAAGCGAAGCACTACCACACGAGTTGGTAATTCCGACACCATTTTCATATGTTAATATTTGTACTTCATCATCACTTAATATAACTAAATTACTAACATTCATATTTTTGAATTTTTCGCTTTTTGCTTCTTTAATCAGCATGCTTTTAGATAAAAAATCCACTACTTTTATAGCATGAATATTATTAATATTATAAATATAATAATTATCTATTTTTGTTTTAAATAATGGGTAATCCACTAATGCATAATATTCATCATTAGATACACCAGCATAAGCAACAAAGTTATTATTGACGATTATTTTATATTCATCTTTAGCAATACGCAAGATATTATGTAAAAAATATCCGACAATTTTTAATCCATTTCCACACATCTTAGCTTTACTTCCATCAGCGTTATAAATATCCATTGCAATATCATATTTTTTATCTTTATATAGAATTATGATTCCATCAGCTCCAATAGAAAAATGTTGCTTACATAAATTTTTTACGTCTTCTAAACAGAAATCTTCTTCATAAAGTAAGATAAAATCGTTACCCATTGATTCAAATTTATAAAATATCATAATACTTTTAACTCCAATAACGCTAATGCGATCATAACAGCGTTATAGCTTGCGCCTCTTATTAAATTGTCGGATGTTGCAAATAAATTAACCGTGTATTCACAGTATTTATCCACCCTTAATCTTCCAATATCGACTAATGGGGTACCAGTAACAGATTTAACATCTGGATAATTTGGATATTCTAGTAATCGGATATAACTACATTTTTGGTATTCCTCTTTTAAAGCATTTAAATCAATTTTTTCTTTACATACTAAAGAAGCACTTATACCATGTCCAAAAAGTGTAGGAACTCTTACACAAGTTGGATTAAGTTCTAAATCATTTTTATGAAGTATTTTCTTACTTTCATTAATGATTTTATTTTCTTCTTTGGTATAGCCATCTTCTTCTATTTCATCAACAATTGGAAGAATATTATTATATATTGCTTTTTTAGTGGCATTTTTGCTTGGTAATACTTTTGGTTGATAGTTTTCGTTATGCATTTCATTAATAAATTCTTGTAAAGCTAAAGAACCCGCTCCTGAAACTGATTGATAACTGCTTACAATTATTTTTTCTAAAGAAAATAATTTATGAACAGCTTTAGAAGCTAATAATAAAAGAATAGTGGTACAATTAGGATTTGCATAAATCATTGTGTCATTTAATAAATCATCTTTATTTATTTCTGGTATAACAAGAGGCACTTTTTCCTCCATTCGAAAATAAGATGAATTATCAATTACTCGTGCACCTTTTTTAATAAATAATGGTGCATATTTATAAGATAAATCTTCCCCAGTAGAGAAGAAAACCAAATCAAAATGTGGAATATTTTTCTCATCAATAGTTTCGATTTTAAATTTTCTTCCACAACTTACAAATTCAATGTCCTTATGCTCTTTTGATCCATAGATAATTAAGTTCTTAATTGGAAAATTATATTTAAATAAATCATTAACAATGGCTTTGGATACTAAACCGTGTCCGCCTACAACTGCGACATCATATAATTTAATCATAAAACCAACCCCTAACACTTATAATCTATGTATGAAAGGTTCTTTTTAGAAATGAATAATTACGTTATCGGAATTGTAAGTCGAAATTATGA
>CAKPAV010000366.1 GCA_934133115.1 uncultured Bacilli bacterium | reverse complement strand
GCGTTAAATAATCCAACTTATTCAGTTGCGGTTATTCCTTTTCAAATTGAAGATAAAGAAGAAACAGCAAAAAAGATTGCAAAAATTATTAATGGAAATGAAAATATAATTTTAGAAAAAATATCAAAGAAAGCTTCTATAGTACGTTTACATCCAGAAGGAAGAAGAATAAGTATTGAAGAAGCAAACGCCATTAATGAATTAAATTTAAAAGGTGTTTATTTAGTTAATGATAATGAAAGATATTATCCTTATGGCGAATCCATGGCCTCATTATTAGGTTTTGTTGGTATAGATAATCAGGGTCTAGCGGGTGTAGAAAGTTATTATGATTATTACTTAAAAGGAGTCGACGGAAGTTTAAATTATTTAATGGACGCCAAAGGAGGATTATTTGAAAATAAATCATCGCGTTTAATTGCGCCTTTAGATGGACTTAATTTAAATCTTACTATTAATATTGATATACAAAATATTATTGAACGTGAAATGAAAAATGCTTGGATTAAATATTCTCCAAAAGAAATTATAGCCTTAGCAATGGATCCTAATAATGGCGAAATATTAGCAATTGGTAATCGTCCAACTTATGATAATAATAATTATTCTGATTATAATCCAGAAATTTATAATCGTACTTTAGCGGTTTTCTCCTCTTTTGAACCAGGTTCAACTTTTAAAGCCATAACTTTTGCAAGTGCCTTAGATGCTGGAGTAATCGATATGGATAAAGATTATTATTACGATAAAGGCTACGAAATTGTTGGAGGAGCAAGAATTAAATCTTGGAAAAAAGGTGGACATGGTTTACAAACATTTTTAGAGGTATTACAAAATTCTTCTAACCCAGGATTCGTAGAAATTGCCCGTCGAATGGGAAAAGATCGATTATATGGTTATTATAAAGATTTTGGAGTAGGTGAAAAAACTGGTGTGGATATTTCAGGAGAATCAAAAGGCATCATGTTTAATTATGATAAATATGGAGTCTTAGAACAGGCCACTAGCGCATTTGGACAGGGAGTATCATTAACCGCTATTCAATTAGCTAGTATGTTTTCCGCTACAATTAATGGAGGATATTTATATACTCCGCATATTGCTAAATCTATATCATCCGGATTTTCTAATGAAATTGTTTATACTTTTCCTAATGAGCCAAAAAGACAAGTAATAAAAAAAGAAACTAGTGATTTAATGCGGAGAGCTCTAGAATGCGTCGTGGCTTTAGGGTCTGGTAAAAAAGCGTATTTAGATGGGTATCGCGTTGGAGGAAAAACTGGTACTGCTCAAATTGCCGAAAATGGCGTTTATCAAAAAGGAAGATATGTGCTTTCTTTTATTGCTAGTGCACCTATGGATGATCCCAAAGTAGTTGTTTATTTTGCAATGCGCGAACCACATAACACTATTCAATATGGCGGAACAACAATTGGTCCAATTATTCAAACCATTTTAGCGGAAACTTTGCCAATTTTAAAAGTTAGCAAAAGAGAATCACCAATTGAACGCACTTATACCTGGATGGATGTTAAATCGTATGTTGTTGATAATTACATAGGAAAAAGTAAGAAAGAAGTAAAATCAAAATATTTTAAATTTGTTTATTTTGGTGAAGGAAATAAAGTAATTGATCAAGAACCAAAAAAGGGTGAACATCTTAAAGAAGGTTCAACCATTATGATTTTATTAGGAGATTAACAATGAAAATTAAACATGCTTTAGCGTTTTTTAATATATTAAGTGATGATGAAAGAAGAGCAAGAAATTTAGTTATTGATTCAAGAAAAATGAAACCAAATTCTATTTTCATTGCTATTGATAAAGGAATTAATTATATTAATAAACTAAAAATAAAACCATTGATAATTTTATCAAATGTCGATTTACCTGGTGTTTATTATGTTCCTAATTTAAAAGAACAATTAGGCTATTTCGCTAATTATTTTTATAACATTAAATCAAATAAGCCGCATTTAATCGGTATTGTTGGCACAAATGGAAAAA
>CAKPAV010000365.1 GCA_934133115.1 uncultured Bacilli bacterium | reverse complement strand
AAAGTGTCTCATTCTATTTCTAAAAACGGCAAAGGACGTAAACAAGTTGTTTATACATTAAATGAAGAATATGGATTAATTGCCGTTATTTCATTTTCTAGTACTGGATATAGTTTAACTTTATCAAATATTAAAGAAGAGATTCTTTTTGAAGCAGATAAACTCGCTAACTATTATAATGAGGATTTAATTTTAGATATAGCCTTATTACTTAAAAGCTTAGTATCACAAAAAAGATATAATAATATTCCCCTTAAAAACGTAACTATTTCTTATCCTGGACGAGTAAATGTTAAAAATAATGAGTTGGAGCAAGATAATATATTTGATTCTAGTTTATGTGGAAAAACGCAAAAATTAACTAATATTATTAAAGAACACTTGAATTGTCCTGTATTTGTATATAATGACATTAATTTAGCTATCATCGGACAAATTCGTAACGGAAATTTGCAAAACATCAAAAATGGTATGTTGGTCTACGTAGATAATGGCATTGGTGGAGCATTATTACTTAATGGGCAATTATTCAGTGGAGAAGTTGGTTTTGCCGGAGAAATAGGGTTGTTTTCTTCTACTTTCCATGGTAGAGATGGATTACTTGATGATTTTGTCTCACTAAGAAGTATCAAAGAGCATTTTAATCTTCATAGTTTCCAGGAATTATTAAAAGAATACAAAAAAATGGGTGATGTTTATAACTATGTCAACGACACCGCAATTAACTTGGGAAAATGTGTCAAAGATGTTATAGAATTATTAAATGTTTCTACTATTGTTATTTGTGGACGTGTTTCTGAATTTAAAGATAAATATTATGAAAATGTTATTAAAGAAGCTAATAAGGCATTAAGTCCTTGCAATGTGATTTTCGATAATACAATTCATAACTCAATAATAATTGGTGCCATTGCGATGGCGTACGACAAAGCTGTACCTAGTGTTGATAAAGACTTTATTGCTGCTTAGCAAAAGTCTTTTTATTTTTTTCTGATAATGATAAAATGTTTTTGAGGAGAAAAAAGCAATGAATGTAACAATTTCTAGCAAAATAGTTAATAATATTACTTTTGATATTATTACAATCAAAAACGATGTCAATTTTGAGATAAAATTAATCAATTATGGTGCCAAAATTATATCAATAAAATATTTAGATAACAAAGGCAAAAATTACTCAGTTTTAAATTGTCCTAAAGATTTAAGCCATGTTCTATCTTACACAAATAATTATGGTAGCACTATTGGCCCAGTTGCAGGAAGAATTAAGAATGGCGAATTCATAAGTAATGATATTCGTTATGAATTTGAAAAAAACGAAAAAGGAAATTGTTTACATTCTGGAAATGCTAATTTTGGATTTAAATTGTTTTATTACAAAATAAAGCAAGATAAAGAAAAAACTATAGTTACATTTCTATGCAAACACAAACATGGTGATTCGGGATTTCCTGGTAATATTGACGCTAACATCAGTTATGTGATTTATAGCAAAACCAAACAATTTGATATTATTTTTGATGCAATAACGGATCGTAAATCGTTCATAAACTTAACAAACCACATGTATTTTAATCTTAATGGAGGAGTCAAGCCAATCTATAATCATCAATTATATCTAAGATCACATCAATGCTATTCGATGAATGATGATTTAACATTAATTAAATTAGAGAACGCTCCTGATTTCTTAAATTTTAGTAAAGAACATACTTTAGATGTTATCAAAAATCCTTTAATTTATGATAAGCAAGAACATGGTATGGATCATGTCTTTGAACTTGATAGTATTAATTTAGATGTACCTAGTGCAATTTTATATAATCCGGATACAAAAAGAAAATTAACTCTTTTCACAAATTATCCAGCAATTGTTGTATATACTGATAATTATCCAGGTCATGTCTTAAATGCCGCTAATGTAATGAATGATGAGAATTTTGGAATTACTTTTGAAACTGTCATCCCTACATTAGATTTAAATATATTAACTTTTGATAAAGATAAAAAGTA
>CAKPAV010000364.1 GCA_934133115.1 uncultured Bacilli bacterium | reverse complement strand
ATATGTACCAGTTGTACCAATCCATAAAATAGCATCAACACCATCATCACGTTTAACTTCATCAATTTCCATTGGTGAGTTAGAATTAATTAAAACGATAACTTTATCACTTTGAGCTTTAGCCATTTTTATCATATCGCGTTCTCTATTGGATAAACCTAATGGATCTTTAGCTCCTTCGTTATTTTCACCAGCACCAATATTAGATACACCAGCTTCACCAGGTAAATAGTCACGACCTTCTGAGTTAATTCTACCTAATACAACGATAGATGTCTTGTAATCACCAAAAGTAGTTGTGGTAATCCCTGCTTTTTGTGCTTCTAATTCTGATAAACCAACTTCATTAATATCAAATTTGTAGTTACCCGCAAGAGATTCATTAATCATTCCGAATCCACCGTTAATTCTACTAGCAGCACGATAAGTCTTATTACCATTTTTATCTGTGTCTACTTTATAAGCTTCTGACATATCTTGGTTGATTTCATATCCATTTTTAGTTAAAGCGCTAACTAAGTTGGCAGTTTCATAACCTGGTATCGTTACATTCGCAGCACCAGATCCCATTTGTCCACCAAGAATGTTAGAATAAGCAATCTTACCAACTAAGGTAACTTTCTTTTCTGATTCTTTTAAAGGTAAAGCATTATTTTTGTTTTTTAATAATACAGCCCCTTCTCCAGTAACTTTTTCACCATACTCCATATCAGCTTGAGCTAATTCTTCTGGTGTCTTATATGTTGACTTGTAATTATACTTATCAACATTACTTCCGCCTTCAACTTCAACAACTTTAGATGATGAAGTGTGGAAGAATTCATCCATGTAGCTAGAATACTCTTTTGCTATTACTTGCCCAATCGTTGTGATGGCTAGTAAAGCTCCAGAAATACTTGCAATACCACGGAACAAATTAGTTTTACTTTTTTTCATGTTTTCCCCTCCATTTTGGAAAATAATTCATACTTGAGTTTTCTTTTGCTTCCAAGATACTTAAACTCACTCATATCTTTTTTTGAATTTGCTTACAAAAAATTCAAAGGAATGATTGCAAAAGATGTAAGCGATTACATTATAAATGCAATATTTATTTTGTGTATGTTTTGTCCTATTTTGTCATTTTTTAGGCTCGTTTTGAATTTATAAATATAAAAATTTTAATTTTATCTTTTTATAAAAGATACAGATTTTTTTATTTATTAGCGATTTTTAAAACTTTTTTTTATTTTTCTTTTAATTTATAATTTAAGAACTAGGAGGATTAAAAGCAATGCTCGATTTTTTCTATAAATATGGTTTAGTGATTGAATTATTTGCGGCTTTATTTCTTTTTACGATTAATTTAAAAAAAAGAAAATGGTATTTATTACGCAATATATTGTTAGTCTTAGCAATTGCGTTATTTTGCTTTTTAAGATATACATTTCCTACAACAACCATATTTAGTAAAATTGTGTCTTACATAATTCTATATATTGTGTGTTTTGCTTTTAATTATTTTATTTATGATGCGCCATTTCGCATTATTGTGTACTGCACAATAAGCGGAATTACCGCTCAACACGCTTCTTATATTATTTCTGATTTTCTTCGCTATGTTGTTGTGTTGCATAGTAGTGATATATTAGGAAATATTATTTATACTATCTCAACAATTGTTATTTATGCCTCTTTATTCTTCTTGTTTTCTTTTAAACAAGACCCACGTGATTTTAATAAATTACAAAGAGGAACAATTATCATAAGTACTTTTATTATTTTTGTCATTTGTATTGTTGTATTACAATTTTTTGAATTTTATCGAAGTGAAGTAACTTTTCATTATTATGTTTTATTTGTCGTATTAGACACTACTTGTTGTATTACTATTTATTTAATTCAAAAAATTAGTTACATATCCGCTAGAAACACAATTGAAACAGAGATTGTAAAAAATAGATTAAATCAATACGAATCATTACAAAATGTTATTGATTTAATGAATATAAGAATTCATGATTTAAAACACCAAATTCATGAAATTGAACT
>CAKPAV010000363.1 GCA_934133115.1 uncultured Bacilli bacterium | reverse complement strand
CTCACATACTGAAGTTATGGCACTAAAAACCACTTTATCTTCTACTTCTTCATTTTTAACTTTAGCAATTTCATTTTGTAAAATAGCATAAGTTTTTTCTAAATCATATATACTAATGTATTGGTCAAACTTTTTAAAATTTGCAAATGTCTTAGAATATGCATAATATTCGGTCCAAAAAAGTATTCCAGTATAAATATTAACATTTTTAATACTATTTAACTCAAAGCTATCGATTGTATGTCCTTTAAAATATGGAAATGTGGCAATATAATGCAGATCATCTATATGACAAAATTCGTGAAGTAAGCATACATGTAAAAAGTATTCGCCATTTCTATCAAAAAAATCAAAAATTATCGGGCTAATTACTATATATGCTTTATCATCCTTTATAACTGTTCTCATTGGCGAAAATATGTCATCACTCTCATCTATGGAATCGTTGCCATCTAAATCATAAATAACCGCAATTATTTTCAAATCAAAATTTAATTTAGAATTATTTTCATTTAACAATTCTAGTAGTTGTTTACGATATTTTTTATAACGTTCTTTATCTTTAGAATAGTTTCTTAGGGATATTTTTATGTTATTCATATTATTCCTCACTTGATTCATAAAACATTACTATACCACTAGCAACACCAACATTAAGTGAATCAATGTTTTTAATTGGAATAATCACATTAACATCAGAAATATTAAGTATTTCTTCTCTTACTCCTTTTCCTTCATTACCAAATACTAAAATGCACTTTTCATATTTAGGAACGCTTGTAATATCAACTGAGTTTTTTAAACTGGTAGCAATTATTTTATAATCTTTCTTTAATTCTTTTAAGTAATCAATATCTTTAATAATGATATTTAATTTAAATATAGCACCTTGTGTTGCACTAAGTGATTTATCATTATATAAAGAAACACAATTTGGGCTCATAATAACATCTAAATAATTAAATGCTAAAGCCGTTCTTAAAATTGTTCCTAAATTACCTGGATCAGAAATATTATCTAAATATATAATTTTATTACTTGTAATTGGTTTTTCTTTTATAAAATGACAAACTACCACTACTCCTTGAGCATTAATGGAAGAAGAAATTTTATCTAATATTTCATTAGTTATGATAAATTGGGGGATATTTTTATCAATATCAAGTTCTTTAGTAGTATATACTTCTTTTATAATATGTGCTTCACTAGCCATTTCAAGCATATGAAAACCTTCAACGATAAAGAGTTTGCTTTCTTCGCGATTTTTATTTTGTCTTAAACGTAATAAATCTTTGATACGATTATTAGTTTTACTTGTTATATATTGAATCATTATTTAAATTCTCCTTTTACCATTTTATTTCTTAATTTATCGTAATTTGGGCAATATTGATAAACAACATTATAAAATCTTATGGAATGATCTCGATAAAAATCATGCGCTAATTCGTGAATAATAACAGAATCTATTATTTCTGGTGAAAAATGAATTAATTCTAAAGAAAAAGTAATTCTATTCGTACGTATTGAATTAGTGCCATATCTTGTTTTCATTTTACGAATTATAAATTTATAATTTCTTTTTACATTCATGAGTTTTTCTAAAGCATAAAATCTTGAATCAATGTAACGATTTAATAATCTTGCTAAAAGATGTTCTTTTTCTATTTCGTTTTTATAGCTTCCATATCCAGAAATAGAATAAATATTATTTTGAAATGTAATTGGCAATTTTTCTCCAAAAATATAAATATAATCTTCACTACTTTGTTGATTACGATCGTACATATGCACTAATGATAATTTATGTTGTTCAATTATTTTAACTAATGAATTATAACTTGATAAAGGATGTGCATAACAAACAATATTATTATCTACAATCTTAAAAGAAACGCGGCGCATACTTCTTTTATTCAAAACAAATTTAACTTGATAATCTTTTCCTTTATACTCAAATATATAATCAACCATAAATCTCACCTAACTAAGATTATATAAAATTTAAACATTTTTTTAAATGTTTATTGCGAATATGTTAATATTTAAGTGTTGATATTATGGAAAAACTTC
>CAKPAV010000362.1 GCA_934133115.1 uncultured Bacilli bacterium | reverse complement strand
GATAAGATATAATCTTATCGATAGTGTGAAGGCTATCAAAAATGCTCTCTGCTATTTATTTAAAATAGCCAGATTGACCATAGGGAGGTGTACTCATGCGTAAGTACGAAATTATGTATATTCTTATGCCACAATTAAGCGAAGAAGAACGTAAAAACGAAATCGAAAAATTAAATAACATTTTAACTTCTAATGGTGCTTCAATTACTGATGTTAAAGAATGGGGTCTCCGTGATTTAGCATATGAAATTAAAGACCAAATGAAAGGTTATTACGTTGTTGAAAAAGTTTCAGCTGAACCAGCTGCAACAAAAGAATTCGATCGTTTAGTTAAGATCGATGCTAATGTTATTCGTCACATTATTGTAGTTGATAGAGACTAATAAAATTATAAAGGAGAAAATCGAAATGATTAATCGTGTAGTTTTAATTGGACGTTTGACTCGTGACCCAGAATTAAGAAAGACTGCTCAAAACAATACTTCAGTTGTTTCCTTCACTGTTGCCGTTGATGATCGTTTTAAAAACGCAAACGGCGAAAAATCAACAAGTTTTATTCCATGTATTGCATGGAGAGATGTTGCAGACTCTGTTTCTAAATTCACTCATAAAGGTTCACTAGTTGGTGTTGAAGGACGTTTAACACAACGCACTTATGTATCTAAGGAAGGAAAGAATGTTTCAGTATTTGAAGTTGTATGTGATTCAGTTCAATTTTTAGAACCAAAGTCAGCAACACCAGTTCAAAATGCTCCAATTGATCCAGTATTCCCAGAAGATACAGTAGAAGTGCCAACAGAAAACAAAAATCTTAATACGGTAGACATCGCTGATGATGACTTACCATTCTAATTTTAAAGAAAGGTTGGATATTTTATGGGTTATAAGAAAATGAGACCACGTAAGAAGGTCTGTAATTTTTGCAAAAACAAAGGCAAATTCATCGATTTTAAAGATGTAGAAATGTTAAAACATTATATTTCACTCAATGGTAAAATTTCACCACGTCGTACAACTGGTACATGTGCAAAACACCAAAGAGAATTAGCCGTTGCAATCAAAAATGCTCGTTATATGGCATTATTACCATATACAGTTGAATAATTTAATTATTAAACTAAGCAAATCAAAATTAGAGGTAGTAAAAAACGCTACTTCTTTTTTTGTTAATGAAGGTTTGTAAATTTTGGAAAAGCACTTATTTTAGTGCTTAATTATTTTGGAAAAGCACTAAAAATGACACCTAAAATTATTGGAAAAACACTAAATTTATAGTAAGATTTTATTAGAAAAGCATATTGAAAACTAATAATGAATTAAAATACCGTATGAAGGAGATAATATGGAATATAAAATTAATTATTCAAAATTTAACTATCATATTAATAACTTTGATAAAAATGATGAAATAGTGTTTTTAAATATCATAACTAGATTAAAGAACAAATATCCTAATTATCATGTTTATGTTAATAAATGCTTTTACAATAAGAAACAATTTAACAATTCTTTAAAAGAAAAAGTTCTTAATGATTTTATAGTAGCGCAAATATGCTATTTGTCTAGAACAAAGGATATTAAAAATGAAGATCAATTACTTAAAATGATTATGAAAAACATTCATATTTATTTCTCTATTGTTATTGAAAATTATAATTATTTTAACGGAACACATCTCATTCAATATGAGCCCAAATTTATACTTATGATGTGTTTTTCTATAGATGCTATAAAAATGTTATCTAATGAGATAGACAAAAATGAGATTACTATTGAAACTTTAAGTTTTGATGAAGCGTATGCCTTAGAATGTATTGGTTTATTAAGAAATTTACGTTCATCATTATTACTTTTATCAATAGGCGATGATGTTCATGGCATTGCTTTAACCAGAGGATTTTTAGAAATATTATCAAAAATAATTTTAGCTTGTGATTTTAAAGACGAATTTTTAAAGTATAAAAAGTATAATAATTATTTACAATGCTATAAGCATTTTAATGGCGCGATTCCCCAAGATATGCAAAATGATTTGTGCGATAAAGTTAATAATGAAAACTATATAGCATATGCT
>CAKPAV010000361.1 GCA_934133115.1 uncultured Bacilli bacterium | reverse complement strand
CATAATAAGTCCTCCTATTTCACTGTTCTTACATAATTTATGTATTGATCTAATGTTTCTAGTAATTTAGTGTTAACTTCATCAATAGTACTATTATCAAATTTAGCGGCCGCCATTGTAAAGTGTCCGCCACCACCAATCTTTTCCATTAATGATTGAACGTTAATGGTACCATCGCTTCGCGCGGATACTTTGACTTCTTTTTCACCAGTTCTACCAATAACAAAGCAAGCATTAACACCTTTAATTTGTAATGTTTGGTTTGCAACTTTAGCTAATGTTGCACCTTCGATGATGTCTTTTTGATCTGCTAAAGAAACTACAACACCTAAATAAGGAGTTGAAGAGTTTGACATAATCTTTGTTTTCAAAGCATATTCTTCAAATTCATCTTTTAAGAAATCATCAGCTTGAGTATTATCAGCACCATATTCTTTTAGTATCATACATGCTTCAAATGTACGCATACCCGCTGTTTTAGCTCTAAAGAAATTAGTATCTAAGTAAATACCAGCAAGCATGAATGTTGCATAAGCAGAAGGTAATTCCATCTTTGGGTTAACACTAGCAAATCGAATTAATTCAGAAACTAATTCACTAGCTGATGATGCTGATGGTTCAATATACGTAAATATTGGTGATTCAATAAATTCTTCTGCGCGGCGGTGATGATCCACAACCGCAACTTTAGTAGCTTCTTCTAATAATTTTGGACATAGAGTCATTGATGGTCTATGAACATCAGTAACAATTACTAACGTATTTGATTTAAGTTTATCCATAACATCATGTGGTGATATCATAATTCGGTTAATATCATCACGCGAGAATAAAGTTGTAATAGCATTCTTAGTTTTTGATTCTACGGATTTAGTATCAAATACAACTGACGCTGGTTTATTTAAATTATCACAAATTGCTTTTAAACCTAAGCTACTTCCCATGGAGTCTAAGTCACTTTCCTTATGACCCATGATAATAACATTAGATGCAGCTTTAATTAAGCCCACTAATGAGTCAGCCATAACACGAGCTTTGACTTTATTATGTCTTTCTTGAGCTTCAGATTTTCCACCAAAGAAAGCTAATTCTTCACCATATTTAGAAACAACAACTTGGTCTCCACCACGAGACATAGCAATGTCAATTGCGGATACTGCCATTTCGTTAATTTTCACAACATCAAAATATCCATGGGCAAAACCCATTGATAAAGTTAATGGCGTTTCTTCTTTAGCATTTAATTCACGTACTTTATCTAAAACAGAGAATTGATCAACATCACGAACAATTTCAAAATCTTTATAAGCCATAAATGCCATATAAGCATCAGTACGATATTTTCTTAATAAAATATTATGTTTAGTAGCAAAATCATTAATTGCTTTACGAACATTAGCAACTTGATCAGAGTTTTCATCAATATTGATAGAAACATCAGAATAGTTATCAAGCATGATAATACCAATAACCGGTGCTTGTTCTTGAGAATATGTATAGAAAGATTCAGCAGCGGTAATATCTTTAAAAATAAATAATCCCGCATCGTGAAGATTTTTTACTTCATAGAAACGGCCATTTATTTCTATTTTTACTGTCGCTTCATCATTTTTATTATCTTTTAAAGATTTTAAAGCCGGCTGCCAATCATAAATATTATTGTCCATAATATTAATTTGACGCTCAGAGAATAATTCATTTGTCCAAATGATTGTGTCTGCTTCATCAATGACAAGCAAACCAATCATACCAAAATTATATGCTTCTTGAACATCAGATCCTATAATGTTCGCAGCTTTCAAATCTGTAGAATATCTTTTTCTTGTGACAATAAAGAAAACCACTAAAAATGTAATTGCATTTACTAGAATAATCACAAGTAAAGCAATACACATAATAGTTATCGTAATATAATTTTGTAATTGCCAAATATTATATTTCCAAAGTGCAAAAAACGCCACTACCATGAGTAGTTGTATAAGTAAAGATACAAGGCATCTAAACTTTAAGGATTTAATTGTTTTTAACATATAACCACCTCAATATCATTTATTATACAATAAATAAATGATAAATTGTTAAA
>CAKPAV010000360.1 GCA_934133115.1 uncultured Bacilli bacterium | reverse complement strand
GGTTATTATTACGCTTATGTAACTGCCACATCAACAATTAATGCATGGCGCACAAAAGATATGACACATTGGCAATATTTAGGTGCAGTATTTCGTCCTAACTTAGATGTACATTGGGGCTATTTAAACTTCTGGGCACCAGCAGTTCATTATGATGAAAGCAATCAAACGTATTATATGTATTATAGTGCTACATGGAAAAAGCACTCTAATTCTCATTATGTTTCACTTGCTACTTCAAAATCGCCAATGGGACCTTTTAAAGAATATCATAGTGATTCTGAACCATTAATTAATTTTAATAAAATACCAAGTGATCATCCATTATTTGAGTATCATGCTCCAGAAAGTGGAATACCAAATGGTTATTTCTCCGCTATCGACGCTGAACCATTCTTAGATCCAACGGACAATCAAAAATATTTATTATTCACTCATGATAAAGGCGCTGGATATTCTAGTTCATCAACATACATTATGAAAATGAATGAATGGTGGGACCCCGATTATAGTAGCGTTACTTGTATTTCGCAAACTGGTGTAACCTCCATTGGAGGAAGTAATGAAATTGATGAAGGAACCGTTAATGAAGGACCATATATGTTTTATCATGATGGATTATATTATTTAACTTTCTCGGTTAATACTTATCTAGAATCAACTTATCAAGTGCGTCAAGCAGTTGGTAAATCACCAATGGGACCATTTGCTAAGATTGATGTTGATAAAGGCGGAACAATTATTACGACAGATGGGCTTAATATTTATACTAACTCATCTGGTCACCATTCATTTATTAAAGTAGGAGACCAATTATATATTAGTTATCATACTTTCTTAAATGATAGCGATATTGTTGAAGCAAGGAAAATTCGTTTTGATAAAATATCATTCGTTGTAAATCAAGATGGAATTCCTGTAATTTACGCAAATGGACCAACAGTTACTATGCAACCTCTACCTTCCTTAATTAGTGGTTATAAAGATATTGCTTCTAATGCAGATGTTAAAGCCACTAATGTAGCTAAAGGAAGTAGTGCTTATTGGTTAAATGATGGAACAATCAAAATGCATGAAAATTCTTTAGTGCAAGAAACAATATTTAATAAAGGAAAATCAAAGATAACTCTTAATTGGGATGATTATGTTACTTCTAAAGCAATTATGGTATATAACAGTTCGGATTATGATACAAGTTTTACCCAAATAGATAATATCCGTATATTTTATAAAAATGACGGAAAAGAAGGATATATTGATACGGGAAAATTGGTGTTTAATTACGATATTTTCGCAGAAGAAGATTATAAATGTATATTTGTAGGTTCTTCCATTGCTATTGAATATCAAGATATGCTTATTAAACAAATTCAAATCACAGTTTCAAAATCAAAAGGAAATGGCAACATTGCAATTCCTGAGATTACAGTATTAGGAAAGTAGGTGTAAAAAATGAAAAAACATTTATTATTCATGTCATTTTTATGCTTACTATTAAGTGGCTGTAATTCCGCTAATCCATTTGGAAGTTATGATTATAAAAATGAAGATCCAATCCCATCTTCTTTAAAAGATTTTACAAATGCAGATGGATTAACTATTGATGGAGAAAAAGAAAGTGAATATGGAGAAGCAATGCATCGATTATATTTTAATAATGATCGCACTAGCAAAATTTATATGGATACCTATTTATATTTTGGTAAAGAAGGTATGCATTGCTTCGTTGAAGTGAAAGATAATATTATTGCTTATAATAGTCACCGAAAAGTATATTACAACTCATCGGTCGAATTATTCTTCAATGATATTAATAAAACAAAAATCGATAATCAAACATTGCAATATCGTATAGCTGCTGGAGGAAGTTTTACGAAACTATGTGGAGTAAGAAGCGCTAGTACATATACAAGTTCATATTTTGATGGACAATTTGCTACCAAGTTACTTGGAGAATTTAACACAAGAACTTGTGAAGGATTCAATGTTGAATTATTTATTCCTTGGTATGAACTTGGCTTTAATAGCTTAGATGATGTTGATGGTTTAATGGTTTATCCAGCATATAATCGTGTTCCTAGTAC